>JBFEJM010000404.1:0-2697 GCA_041553175.1 Gammaproteobacteria bacterium
CCGCTGTGTTTTCAACCTGCATCAAAGCACCCTCGATATTCCAGTAAACATATTTTGTACAATAAATTCAATAGCATAAATATGAACAGAAATCAACTCGCCATCACCAGCGCGGCACGGCAAGCTCGGTGAACTTTTCGACATCACGCTCCGACAAGCGTGTGATGATAGTGCCCGCCTCCTCGAACTTCTTCCAGGCATCCTGGTCCGCCTTCTGGATCTTGGCGTGATGCATATCCGAATAGGTATGCACCTCCATCTCCACGAACTGCTTCATCTTGGGCGAAAGCTTGTTCCAAGACTCCATACCGACGGTAAGATCCATCAAATCAACCGGCTGATAGATGGACATGAAACCGGCTGGCCCCATGGAGATGTACTTGGTGACCTGATGAAAGCCCAGAGCGTAATTCACCGCCGGACCGACATAGTCCGCCACGTCGATTGTGCCCTTTTCCAACGCCGGGAAAATTTCACTGCCCGGCAATAGCGTGGTTTTGGCGCCGGCGGCCTGGAATACCTCCGCCACCATACCGCCCGGCAGACGCATCTTGCGGCCCTTGAAATCCTCGATGGAGCGGATCGGCACTTTGGAGTGGATGATGTTCGGACCGTGGTGAATCGGACCAACGTAATACATGCCCTCTCTGGCGAACAATTCGCGCGTGATCTCCAGCCCACCAAGGCCGTAATAGAACACATCCCATTCATGCGGATTGCGCGGGCCGAGGGGATAGGAACTCAAAAACACGGCGGACGGCATACGTCCCGCCCAATACAGTGTGAAAGGATTCATACCGTCGAGCACACCGCGTTTGACGGCATCGAACAACTGGAATTCACCGACGACATCCTTGGCACCGAACGGCTGAAAGGCCAGCTCGCCACCGATCTTTTCGACAATGCTGCCGCACCATTCCTTGAAAATCTCAAGACCGATACCACCCGGCCAGGATGTCTGGATTTTCCAGGTTGTGGTACTCGCCGCTTCGGCATTGCGGATGTAGGGTGCACCCAGGATCGCGGCGCCACCGACGACTGCAGCATTCTTCAGGAACTGCCGACGCGGCGTGATTGTTGTTGACGTCTCTGACGACGTCGACTTGTCGTTCTTAGCCATACCTCTCCCTCCTTGTTGCGGTGGTTGAAATACTGGGGCGATGTCTCGCCTCAATTCTGACTAATCATTGCGTCGACTATTCGCTACTGCGTCTCTACATAGGACTGCTGGTCTGGATGGATGTGACTGCTGCAACGCAATAGGTGCCGATGGCGACTGCGTACTGCTGCCTTGATCGATGGAACTGCCATTTCGCGCCGTGCGATGGCGGCGCAATTTATCTGCCCGGCCATGCCGTCTCCGACTCCAGCATGCGCCGGGATGTGCGCGAGGTTCTGAACACTATATAACACAATATTGCGAAATGTGATGGACTATACTTGCGTAATGCCGAGGTCCGGAAGGTGCGGGTGATTGCGGCTGCTGCCATGCGCAACCGGCAGAAACAGCCATCGTGCAATGATCTGGATTGTCCAACGCGCAAAGGCGGAACAAGCCCCGGGGCTCGAGGACCGGCCGGGTCGACCAGCGCAAGTGAAAGGCTACAGCAGCTCCTTCAGAGCCGCGAGGAAACGCTTGTTCTCATCAGGCGCGCCCACGGTCACCCGCAGGCAGTCGGCCAGCGCACCGCCGGCACCACTGAGATTCTTGATAAGCACCCCGCGCTCGCGCAGGCCATTGAAGATTTCACCGGCGCGACCGGCCGGGGTACGGAACAGAATGAAGTTCGCCTCGCTTGGATAAACCATCAGGCCGGGCAATGCCGACAGGGCATCGAACAACAGGGCGCGATCGGCACGTATCTGCGCGGTCTGCTGGTCCAGCACGGCGCGGTGTTCCAGCGCGAATTCGGCGCTGGCCTGGGTCAGTACATTGATGTTGTAGGGCAGACGTGTCTTATCGATCTCATTCAACCAGGCCGGTGGGCCCACCAGCAGACCGAGGCGCAGCCCCGCCAATCCCATCTTGGACACCGTGCACAACACCAGCAGATTTTCGTACTCGCCCAGCACACTCATAAAACTGTCGGCAGCGAAAGCGGCATACGCCTCATCGACCACCACCAGGCCCCGCGCCTCTTCGATGATCCGACGTACGGCCGCGGCATCGAACAGATTGCCGGTGGGATTATTGGGATAGGCCAGAAACACCACCGCCGGCTGATACAGATCGATCGCCTCCAGCATGGCATCGAGATCGAGCGCAAAATCATCCTGCAACGGAACACCGGCGAATTTGAGACCGGCCACCTGCGCAATCAGCCGATACATCACAAAGGTCGGCTCGGGCGCAAGAATCACGCGACCCGGGGCCGCCAGCGTCTGCACGATCATCTGAATAAGTTCATCGGAACCGTTGCCGAGCAGGATAGACATGTCTTTCGGCACCGCCATCGCCGCGCGCAGACTGGCCTGCAGCCGCTGCGCGGACGGATCGGGATAGCGATTGAGCGGCACCATGCGCAGGCGTTCCAGCCAGTCGCTTACCATCGGGTCCGGCCAGTGATAGGGGTTTTCCATGGCGTCGAGCTTTACGCAGTCACCCGGATCGGGAACGTGATAGGCCGAGAGCTCGCGGATCTCGGGACGCACCCAGTGCTCGATATCTTGTTTGATGTCACGCGTCATAGGCGAGGA
>JBFEJM010000405.1:0-2689 GCA_041553175.1 Gammaproteobacteria bacterium
CCTCGCGGCGCTGGGTGGTATGCCGGCTCTTGCCCGGCTTGCGTCGATCCAGATCGTGCTGAAGATCGGCCTCCGTCAACGCCATCCCGGGTGGGCAGCCATCGACAATACAGCCTATGGCGGGTCCATGACTCTCGCCAAACGACGTAACGGTAAAGAGTTTTCCGAAGCTGTTTCCTGACATGGCGGCTATTGTAGCCGGTTCCATGCGTGCCGTCGCCACCCTGCTAGGGCTGTCCGTAAAGAATGGATTGGCAGCGCCGATAGCCCTATCAGCAACGGGCAGAGAAAGGCCTGCGCAGCAAGTACCACCTGACGTGATGGAGACCGCCGTGAACCGCAGAAATACGCAATTTGGCCCGAAGATTGGTAACTATATGGGAAAACCGATTTTCGAGACCATCGATCGATCCGACGGCACCTATGTGTTCGACCGGATCGCCGCCTATGCCGATGACGGTTACCCCCTGGATCAGCTGGCGAAAAACGAAGTCCTGATTCCGGAAGGTCTGATCTACCGTCACCGTCCCTGAACGATACAGCGACTGAAACTTAGATCACCTTGGAAAAGCGCTGCTCGCGGCCGCTGCGCAGGTAGCGGTCGAATTGCATGCAAATGTTGCGTATCAGCAGCCGACCCCGCGGTAGCACGCGCAGACGACCCTGCTGCTCCAGCAATCCATCCGCCACAAAACTTTCAAGCGCTGTCAGCTCCACGGAAAAATAATCTTCAAAGACAATACCGAACTGCCGCTCGATCGCGGCAAACTCCAATTCGAAGTTGCAGATGAGTCGGGTAATCACCTCGCGCCGCAGCAGATCGTCATCATCCAGTTCCACACCGCGAAATACCGCCAACCCGCCCGCATCGATACGCGCCGCATACTCGTCCAGTCCCTTGAGATTCTGACTATAGCTGTTACCTACTTTGCTGATTGCGGTTGCCCCCATGGCCACCAGATCGCAATCGGCATGGGTCGAGTAGCCTTGGAAATTCCGGTACAGCGTTCCTTCCCGTTGCGCAACCGCCAGCTCGTCGTCGGGCCGGGCAAAGTGATCCATGCCGATATAGAGGTAACCCGCTTCGGTCAGACGCTCTATAGTCAACCCGAGGATGGCCAGCTTTTCTTCGGCACTGGGTAATTGCGACTCGTCGATCTGCCGTTGAGTCTTGAACATGTGCGGCAGATGAGCATAGTTGAACACCGACAGACGGTCCGGGCCCGCGGCAATCACTTTGTCGATTGTGGTGGCAAAGCTGTCCAGGGTCTGCAACGGCAGGCCATAAATCAGATCGACACTGACGGACTTGAAGCCTTCACGCCGGGCCGCATCCATCACCGCCCAGGTCTCGGCTTCGGACTGTATACGATTGACCGCCTTCTGCACCGCCGGATCGAAATCCTGTGCACCCAGACTCAGGCGATTAAAGCCGATCTCCCGCAACATCCCGATGGTCTCGGCATCCGCCTCGCGTGGATCGACCTCGATCGAATATTCACCTTCGTCATTATCAAGCAGACGGAAGTGTTCACCCGTCACGCGCATCAAATCACGCATTTGTTCGTGACTGATAAAGGTCGGCGTGCCCCCGCCCCAATGCAGCTGGTCGACCGGCCTGGCCTGATCGAACAATGCACCCTGCCGTTCGATTTCATGGAACAACTGTTACAGATACGGAATCGCGCGCTTGCGGTTCTTGGTGATCACCTTGTTGCAGGCGCAATAGAAGCAGACTGTGTCGCAGAACGGGATATGGAAATACAGCGACAACGGTGGCGGGTTGGGTCCGCTATTGCTGGCCAGCGCCAAGGCGCGATAACGCGCTTCGTCAAAGGCCTCGGTGAACTGCACCGCCGTTGGATAAGACGTATAGCGCGGTCCGCTGGCGTCGTAGCGTCGGATCAGTTCGGGATCGAATTCGAGTGTCTGGTGCATGCCTACCTCAATGATTGCCGTTTATATGCTAGAACCTGACCGGCAGTCTCACGATGACTTATGTCAATTCCGACCCCGCATAGCAGATACCGGAACTATTCCCCGTCCACATCCAAACCCAGGCGATGTGTGGCATTTATCATACGCAACAGGTACTTGAAGGGCAGGACACGGTCGTCCTGACGCTCCACGATTCTCATGAAGGGTAGATCATCACCGCCGAACTGATAGCGCCCCTCGACCATGGCCTGACGGATCGCCGACACATCACGCTCCAGATGGCCGAGAAACTCCGTCACACCCGCCATGGATTCCCCATCGTATTCCGCCGCTGCGCGCAGGTCGCCGATTTCGAACAGGGCCTGATCGATCAGGTCGATGTACTGTTCAGCGGTCTTGGGTCGGTTGTCCATCAATTGCCTCCACGTTTATTCGATTGCAGCCTGATCAAATTCGGCCTGATATTCGATCAGTTGTTCAGTGGTCAGTAGAAACACACCGTCACCGCCGCGGGCAAACTCCAGCCACACGAAGGGCACACGCGGGAACATTTTCACCAGCGCATCGGCACTGTTGCCGACCTCGACCACAAGAATGCCCTTTGGATTCAGGTGCGCTGCCGCCTGTTTCAATATCCTTAGCGCGAAGTGCAGACCGTCCTGTCCTCCGGCCAGCCCCACCACCGGCTCGTGCCGATATTCCAACGGCAGCGCCGCCATATCCGCCGCATCCACATAGGGCGGATTGCTGA
>JBFEJM010000406.1:0-2642 GCA_041553175.1 Gammaproteobacteria bacterium
GCAACAATCGCGATGCGCGTCTGGGCCTGGCGGCGCTCGCATTGCGTGCAGGCAATGTGGACACGGCGCGCGCACATTACCTGGAACTGGTTCGACGCAACCCCAAAGATCTCTCCGCGCAGGCGGCATTGGCCGGACTGGAGGAGAACCGCTCTCCCTCCACGGAAAGTGAACTCAAGGCGCTGCTGGCCGAAAGCCCGCAGTCAGCACAGCTGCACTTCGCGCTCGCCAACATCTATGCCGAGCAAAGTCGTTGGGCGTTGGCGCAGCAGGCCTACTTCGAAGCACAGCGAATCCACCCGACGAATCCGGATTATGCGTTCAATCTTGCGGTCAGTCTGGAACATCTGGAGCGCCCGCAGCTGGCACTGGACTACTACCGGCGCGCGCTGGCGCTCACGACTGGCCAAGCGCCGCAGTTCGATCTGACGACGGCGCAACAACGCGTCCGCACACTTGCAGTACAGACATCGCCATGAACGCACCGGCCAAAAAACCACCGCGTCGTATCGGCGACATCCTGATCGAGCAGGGCATTCTAAGTCAGGATCAATTGCGTATTGCGCTCACCGAGCAGAAGAAACGCGGCGAGCAGCTGGGACGGATCATTGTTTCTCTGGGCTTCACCACCGAAGCCATCGTCCGCGATGCCTTGAGCGAGGCACTCGGCCAGGAAAGCGTCGACCTGCATAAAGTGTTTGTCGACGGTGATGCATTGCGGATGGTGCCGAAGGAAGTCGCCCGTCGCTATCGAGTCCTGCCGATCTCGGTCGACCACACCAAACATATTCTCACCGTCGCCATGGCCGACACCAGCAACGTCGTGGCGCTCGATCAGCTGCGCGCGATTCTTGGTGGCCGCGTGGATGTCCATCCGCTCATCGCGGGTGAATCTGAAATCGAAAATGCCATTGACCAGTTCTACGGTTATGAGCTGTCGGTCGACGGCATTCTGCATGAAATCGAAACCGGACAGATCGACTACAACAGTCTGTCCGGTGATTCGGAAGAATACAGTCAGCCGCTCGTGCGTCTGGTCGACGCCATGCTGTCGGACGCAGTGAAAACCGGCGCATCGGACATCCATTTCGAACCCGAACAGGGCTTTCTGCGGGTGCGCTACCGTATTGACGGTGTGCTGCGCCAGGTGCGCAGTCTGCATAAGAACTACTGGTCCGCTATCGCTGTGCGCCTGAAGGTCATGTCCGGCATGAATATCGCCGAAACCCGCGCCCCGCAGGACGGGCGCATATCGCTGACGCTGTTCGGCCGGCCGATCGACTTTCGCGTCTCCGTGCAGCCGACGACCTGGGGCGAGAATATCGTGTTGCGTATTCTCGACCGCAACAAAGGCATTGTCCCGCTGGATGATCTCGGCTTGCCGGAAGATTCATTGTCCATGCTGAAGCTCATGATGGCGCGTCCGGAAGGCATCATCCTGGTCACCGGACCGACCGGCAGCGGCAAGACGACCACACTGTACTCGATGCTGAGTTACGTCAACAGTGAGTCGGTCAATATCATGACTCTGGAAGATCCGGTCGAATACCCGATGAGCCTGATCCGTCAGAGTTCGGTCAACGAAGCAGCCAAAATGGATTTCGCCAGCGGCATACGCTCCATGATGCGCCAGGACCCGGACATCATTCTGGTCGGTGAGGTGCGCGATGAGGACACCGCCGACATGGCGCTGCGCGCAGCGATGACCGGCCATCAGGTGTATTCGACGCTGCATACAAACTCCGCAATCGGTGCGATACCGCGCCTGCTTGATCTCGGCATTGTCCCGGACATCCTGTCCGGCAACATCATCGGAATTGTCGCGCAACGTCTGCTTAGAAAGCTGTGCGTTCATTGTCGCGAGCCGGCGCCCGCAACCGATTTCGAACGCAAGTTGCTGCGGCAACCGGCAGACACCGAGTTGACGCTGTACCAGGCTCGGGGTTGCGACCAATGCAATCACACCGGGTATCGCGGCCGTTTGTCGGTCATGGAACTGCTGAAAATGGACAGTGACCTGGACGAGCTGGTCGCGCGTCGAGCAACCTGGCGCGAACTTAACACACTCGCGCTCGCGAAGGGCTTCAAGCCGCTGAGCGAGGACGGTGTGCGGCGCGTACTGGAAGGCGTCACCAGCCTGGACGAAGTTTCACGCGTGATCGATCTGACAGATCGACTGAATTAGCCGGATTCCAGCCACGAACTATGACTGCATTCGAATACAAGGCAATCAACGACGACGGCAAGGTCGTACTCGGTCGTATAGATGCGGCCAACGATTCCGATCTGGAAACGCGTCTGTCCCGCATGGGCCTGGAGATGATCCGTTATTGGCCGGCAAGGAATCGTGGCTGGCAATTGGGTCGCAGCAAGGTCGGTCGGCAGGAGCTGATCACGTTCACGTTTCATCTGGAGCAGCTTACCCGCGCCGGTGTGCCTATCCTTGAAGGACTGACGGATCTGCGCGACAGCGTGAATAATGTACGATTCCGCGAAGTCATCTCGACGCTCATCGAGGATATTGAAGGCGGCAAGACACTATCAGAGGCGCTGGCGCGCTTCCCCACCATCTTCAATCGCGTCTTCGTCAATCTCATCAAGGCCGGCGAGCAGAGCGGGCTGCTGCCGGATGTGCTGCGGGA
>JBFEJM010000407.1:0-2635 GCA_041553175.1 Gammaproteobacteria bacterium
ATTTATGGGTTGATATATGTATAAATAGCCATATACTTGATTTAGCCAGGGGATAAGCATGGATAGCTTCGACTGGGATCCCGGCAAGGACGCGGCGAACCAACTGAAACACGGGGTTTCGTTTTATGAAGCACAGTTCGCCTTCGCTGACCGCAAGCGTGTCATCGCAGAGGATCGTTCACACAGCACTGTAAATGAGCGCCGATTCTACTGTTTCGGCCGTACCGACAAAGGCATTCTGACCGTGCGCTTCACCTGGCGTGACGGCATTATCCGCATCATTGGCGCCGGTTACTGGCGCAGAGGCAAGAGTATCTATGAGCGCGAAAATCCGATACAGCAATGAACCACTCGGAAAGATCGAGCTTACCGAAGACTTCCTGCCCTCGCCGGAACAATTGGCGTTCCGTGATGAAACCGTAAAGGTAACCATCACGCTCAACAAGGCCAGTATTGAATTCTTCAAGCGCGAGGCGAAGCGGCATGGCACCCCCTATCAAGCCATGATCCGCAAACTGCTGGATGCCTACGCCCTGCACTACACGCAGCCATCAGAGTCAGCCAGACCGCGACGGGGTCGCTAAGCCTGCGCACGCTGCTTGATTGAGGCTTTGCGCAATTGCGTCAACGCGGCCTCAGGCCCGCTTCCCGATCAGCTCGATAGGATACCCGTCCGGGTCTTCGACAAACGCGATGATGGTGGTGCCGGCATTCATGGGGCCGGCCTCGCGCAGGATTTTGCCGCCGCGGGCCTTGATGGCGTCGGCGGCCTTGTAGACGTCGTCGACCTCGATGGCGATGTGGCCGTAACCGCCGCCGATGTCGTATTTCTCCACGCCCCAGTTGTAGGTCAGCTCGATGACGGTGTTGTCCTTTTCATCGCCGTAGCCGATGAAGGCCAGGGTGAACTTGCCGTCCGGGTAGTCCTTTTGCCGCAGCAGTTTCATGCCGAGCACGTCGGTGTAGAAGGCGATGGACCGTTTCAGGTCGCCGGTCCGCAGCATGGTATGCAGAATGCGCATGGTGTTTCTCCTGTCAGTGACGAATTCGAAAACAGGTTTTATTCAACCGACTCCACGATGCCCGCGTCAGCGCAAGAGACAAAGGCATGTGCCGACAGTCAGACCCATGTCACGGGATTGCCGCGCTGCGCCTCTTCCCGCTCTCCATCACAGGAACGCGTTCAGCACCTCGGGACTGTGTACACCGAAACCCTGTACATAATCCACGCCGAGGAGCGTCAGGTGCTCCAGTATGGCGTCGTTCTCGACCGACTCGGCGATCGTCTTGACGCCGACGGCATGGCCGAGCTGGTTGATGGACTCGACCATGGCGTGATCGACCGGGTCGGTGACAATATCGCGTACGAAGCGGCCGTCGATTTTCAGGAAATCCACCGGCAGGCGTTTGAGATAGGCGAATGAACTCAGTCCGCTGCCGAAATCGTCCAGCGCGAAGGCGCAGCCCTGACGCCGCAGGGTGGTGATGAAGCGTTGCGCGCTGCGCAGTTTGGCCACGGCCGCGGTTTCGGTGATCTCGAAGCAGATTCGGTCCGGAGGAACATTCGCGCCGTCGAGTTCCGACTGCACGTAATCGAGGAAGTCATCATCGCCCAGCGACTGGCCGGACAGATTGATGGCAAACAGATCACCCTCCTCCCACGCGCGCTTGCCGGACAGCGCCTGCAGCGCATGGCGCACCACCCAGCGATCGATGGCGGGCATCATGTGGTAGCGCTCCGCCGCCGGCACGAACACGGTCGGCACGATCAGCTCGTCGGCGTCTTCACGCATGCGCAGCAGAATTTCGTGATAGCGGATTGTCTCGGTAGCACTGTTGACCGGGCGCACTTGCTGGCAATGCAGTTCGAAGCTGCCGACATCCAGCGCCCGCTGCAGACGCTGCACCCAACGCATATGGCTGTGATGCTGCACCAGCGCGGTATCGTCGGCGGAAAATACATGGGTACGATTGCGGCCGGCCTCTTTGGCGACATAACAGGCGGAATCCGCGGCACTCAGTGTCTCGGCAATACTGCGGCTTTCGGCTGTGATCGCCACCAGCCCGATCGACACGCCCATTTCGAAACTGTGCTCTTCCCATTCAAAGCGGTAGGCCTTGACCACCTCGCGCAGTTGCTCGGCGATCTTCAGCGCCTTGTCCAGGGGGCAGGCCTCCAGCAGCAGACCGAACTCGTCGCCGCCCAGCCGCGCCAGGGTATCGCTCTCGCGCACCCGTGCCTGCAGTTGCACGGCGAGCTGGCGCAGGAATTCGTCACCGGCGATATGCCCGCAGGTGTCGTTGACGACCTTGAACTGATCCAGATCGAGATAGCACACCGCATGCTGCAGGTCTTCGGCCACCGCGTTCTTGATGGCATGCTCGACCCGAATCTCGAACTCGCGCCGATTGACCAGGCCGGTCAGCACATCATGCGAGGCCTGATAGGACATGTCGCGCGCCAGACTGCGCAATTCGGTCACATCGTGGAACACCAGCACCACACCGCTGACGTTTTCATCGTCGTCGAGAATCGGCGAGACATTGACCTCGATCGAATATTCCAGATCATTCTTGGCCGACAGCAGAATCGGATGCCCCGGTATCTTGCAGGCCTGGCCGCTGCGCAGACAGG
>JBFEJM010000408.1:0-2630 GCA_041553175.1 Gammaproteobacteria bacterium
ACTAACAGGCGGTCCCACACAAAGCTACCGAGCATTTCCGCTTCGCCGTATCCCGTCAGCGCTTGCGCAGCATGATTGAATCGAACAATCCTGCCCTCCCTGTTCAAGACGAGAACGACAGACCCTATGGTGTCCAACACAGTCGCTGAGAAATCGCGTTCCCGTTTCAGCGACTGCTCCACCAGAACGCGCTCGGTAATATCCTGAACAGTACCCAGCGAACGCAAAGGATTACCCTGTTCGCCATAGTATGTCTCGCCGCGCTCCGAGACATACTTGATCCGCCCATCCGGCATTAGCAGCCGATGCTGCAGAGAATAAGGTGTCCGCTCAGAGACCGATTTGTCGTAGACGTTTTCAACCAGCTCACGATCATCCGGATGTACCGCCCGAATAAAAGCATCATAAGACGGCTTGAACTCCGCCGGATCCATTTCGAATATGCAGTAGACTTCATGCGACCAGGTAAGCCTGTCACCGACCAGATCCCATTCCCAACTACCGATATGCGCGATGCGCTGTGCGTCTTCGAGATTTGCCCGCGCACTGATCAGGGCCTGTTCGGCCGCCTTTGTTTCACTGATATCCTCGATACTCGACCATATATAGGTGTCTTCGCCTTTCTCTATCAACAGCCCGTTAAGGCGGACAGGTATCCGTCGGCCGTCTTTATGAACCAACTCTTTTTCGTAGGGACCGTAACGTCCGCTCGCCCTCAAATCCTCAAGCTGCTGTCGCTCACGATCGGAATAGGACTCAGGCGTTATATCCCAACTACTCAGCCTGAGCACTTCGTCCCTGGTATAACCAACAATACGCAGGAATTCAGGATTAACATCGACCAGCTCGCCACCCATGCGTGTCAGCACCAACCCAACCGGGGACTGCTGGAACAACATTCGATTGTAACTTTCGCTCTCGCGTAGCGCCGATTCTGCCGCCTTGCGCTCGGACAGATCTCGCACGACTGCAATGACAGCAACACCGTCGGCGGCAATCGACTCAACCTCGCCCAGCCGGCGCAACCTGACTTCAATTGGAAATTCAGCACCGCTCTTGCGCCGCCCCACCCATTCAAAATCCTGCGCTTGACCCTGCAAAGCAGTCTGCAGGAATTTTCGGGCTTTCGCCCTATCAACCTGCTGACCGGAGAGGTCATCCAAACTCAAACCGAGAATTTCGTGTCGCGAATAACCGTACCCTTTCAGTGCGTGATCATTGACGTCAACCAGATCCCCGCCTGCACCATACATAAAAATCATATCCGGCGATGCTTCATACAAGGCACGCAAGTGCTCATAAGCATCAAGCAGATCGTTATCTGCACGCACCCGTTCGGTAACGTCCCGTATGATCGCCTGCAGGTAGGATACTCCGGCGATACGAATCCGGTTGAGGGAAATCTCAGCTTCAAAACTGGTTCCGTCGAACTTGCGACAGGTCCGTTCCACAAAAAGCGACTCGCCGGAAAAGGCCCGCTCTGTCAACTCTCGCGCCGACTCCGTTCCAGTGCGTCCATCGCGCTGCCGCTCGTGCATGATATGACCGAGACTCTGACCGATTATCTGGTCAAGCGCCCCTGCGAACATCGCCAACGCCCGGGCATTGCAATCGACAAACCTGCCTTCATGCAGAAGAAAGATCGCATCCTGCGCCATCTCAAACAGCGCACGGTGCTTCGTTTCACTCTCCAGGAGCATGCGCTCGGTGCGTTTGCGCTCACTGACATCCCGCACAAACGCGAAAACATACCCTGCCCCGTCGATCTCCGTCTGCGTGGCATTGATCTCCAGGTCAACCTCATTTCCGAGCTTGGTACGATGTCGCGCCTCGAAACGATGACTACCCTGTTCAATAACCGTCGCCAGATGAGCCTTCACTTCATCCAGCGATTCTTCCGTCTCCAAATCGACAAAGTGCTTGTCCAGCAATTCCTCTCGCGTATAACCCGTCATGGCGCAATAGGCATCGTTGACGTCCAGCACTCTGCCTTCCAGATCCAGACCGAGAAACCCATCTTGCGCGGTCTTGAGAATGGTTTGATTGCGCCCGGTTTCAACTTTGAGCGCATGCTGCTCTTGCAGAGCATTGAGTCCGAATGACAAATCCTCCGCCAGATTGGTTATCAGCTTCAATTCATCCTCATCAAATGCGTCAGGCTCCGTTGCATATATATTCAACGCGCCGATTACGCGGCCGGCCGATTTGATGGGCAAGGCCGTGGAGGACGCATAGCCGAAACGACTGGCCGCCTTTCGCCATGGCGCATAGTCAGGTTCTGTGATCTGCCGCATGACCGCCGCTGTTCCATTGCGAATGGCACGCCCGGTCGGCCCCATACCCTGTTTATCATCACCCCAACCCACGCGCAGCGCGGCGATATCTTCAATCGCCACTCCAGAGGCCGCCACCGGCCGAACGGTTTTTGCGGAATCGTTTTCTATCAACCCCATCCAGGCCATGCAGTATCCGCCTTGACTGACGATGATGTCGCAAATCTCCTGCGGGAGACGGTCTGCGTTTTCGGCCCGAACAAGGGCTTCATTCGCCGCCGACAGTACGTGCAGCGCTCGACTTGTGCGTCGAAGCTCGACCTCTACCCGTTGCTTGATGTCTATATCGACACAACC
>JBFEJM010000409.1:0-2612 GCA_041553175.1 Gammaproteobacteria bacterium
ACCTATCGATCGAGACCGGCTAAATGTCGACGGAGGTGGTGTCAGCCTCGGACACCCGGTTGGCGCAAGTGGTGCCCGAATCGTCCTTCATCTCATTCACGCTCTTCGCCGTGCACACGCATACCGTGGAGTTGCCAGTCTCTGCATCGGTGGCGGTCAAGGCGGTGCCATGCTGGTGGAAGTTGATGGAGGTGCGGTATGAGTACCCCCAATCAACATTGGAAGCTGAATATCGACACGGATGAACTGGCTTGGCTCAGTATCGACAAGCAAGATTCGGGTACCAATGTCCTTTCAGAAGACGTTATTGACCAGTTCGTCAGCATGCTGGAACGTCTGGAACGGCAGCCGCCACGGGCGTTGATTATCTGTTCCGACAAGCTCAGTGGCTTTTTCGCCGGCGCCGACGTCCGCGCATTCACGCCCATGCCATCACGCGAACAGGCCTTGGCGCTCATCCAGCGGGGTCAGCGGGCGTTTGACCGGCTTGACGCATTGCCTTTCCCTACTCTGGCTTTGATTCATGGTTTCTGCCTCGGCGGTGGCTTGGAACTTGCCCTGGCCTGCGATTACCGCATTGCCCAGGACGATGACAGCACCCGCCTCGGGCTGCCCGAAGTCCGCTTGGGCATTCACCCAGGCTTCGGTGGCAGCGTGCGCGCAGTGCGGCTTCTGGGAAGCTTGAAGGCGATGGACCTGATGCTGACCGGGCGCACAGTGTCAGCCCGCCAGGCGCGCCGCCTTGGATTGATTGACTACGCGGTGCCGGAGCGCCAGATGCGGGATGCCGCTCGCACTCTATTGGGTGATGCGCCACCACCGCGCCAACCCGGACGCTTGGACAGATGGTCCGGACATCTGTTGGCGCGTCCGGTGATCGGGCCGATCCTGCGCCGCAAAGTCGGTGCACGCGCGCGTCCGGATCATTATCCCGCGCCGTATGCGCTTATCGAAGTTTGGCAACAATATGCCGATGATCCGCGCGATATGCTCGACGCCGAGGCGGAATCCGTCGCTAAGCTGATTACCGGATCGACCGCTCAGAATCTGGTACGTGTATTCTTCCTGCAAGAACAGCTCAAGACGCTCGGTCGCAACGCCGACTGCAAGGTGAAGCATGTGCATGTAGTAGGCGCCGGCGTTATGGGGGGTGACATTGCCGCCTGGTGTGCACTGCGCGGATTTCGCGTAACACTTCAAGATCAGACACCCGAACGTATCGCGCCGGCGATGGGGCGTGCCGCTAAACTATTTCAGCAGCGTCTCAAAGAAGCACGCAAGGTCACAGCGGCTTTCGATAGACTGATACCCGATCATCTCGGCCGCCATGTCGAACGCGCAGATATGGTTATTGAAGCGATTTTTGAGGATAAGGATGTCAAGCAGAAACTCTATTCAGAAATCGAACCACGGCTGAGATCCGATGCGATTATTGCGACCAACACTTCAAGTATTCCTTTGGAAGAATTGTCACCTGCACTTAAAGACCCGACACGCCTGGTAGGCCTGCACTTCTTTAATCCTGTCGCCAAAATGCAGTTAGTCGAAATTGTGCGGGGAAAAAGTACATCCGAACAATGCATGGAACGAGCCATGAACTTCACGCGCGCGATTGACCGCCTGCCCTTACCCGTTACCAGCACACCAGGATTTCTGGTCAATCGTATACTCATGCCTTATCTTTTGGAGGCGGTCACACTGGAGAGCGAAGGCTTGCCGGGTGTGCTTATCGATCGCGCCGCAGTCGAGTTCGGCATGCCGATGGGGCCAATCGAGTTGGCTGACACCGTTGGCCTGGATGTCTGTCTCCATGTTGCACGCATCCTCGCAGAAGCTTTAAATGCCGAGGTGCCTGAAAGACTTGAAGAGCTTGTCAATGAAGGACGCTTAGGACGTAAAAGCGGTAGCGGATTCTACGTTTGGCGTAAGGGTAAACCTGTCAAGCCGAGGCCTGAATCAGGGCGGCGACTGCCGAATGACACGATTGATCGTATGTTGTTGCGTTTTCTAAACGAAGCCCAAGCATGTCTGCATGAGCAGGTTGTGGAGAATGCCGATTTATTGGATGCGGGTATGATCTTCGGAACCGGATTCGCCCCTTTTCGTGGCGGTCCGATGCATTACGTAGCCGGTCACGGGAAAGCACGTATCGTACAGCGGATGCAGGATTTGACATCCACATACGGATCGCGTTTTGCTCCCCATCCGGGATGGATCGATAAGTAAGGACAATAGACAATGGTAAACACCGCACCAGACGTCATACTCCCCGATCAGGCAGTCACCCTTGCCGGTCTGTTTCGTGAGCGCGTTCGACGCAGTCCGTCTGCAATTGCTTATCGCCAGTACGATCCCGAAACCAGTTCCTGGCAGGAATCGACCTGGGCGGATATGGCAGCGGCGGTGGCGCGTTGGCAAACGGCCCTGGCCAGCGAAGGCCTGAATCGAGGTGATCGGGTCGCGGTTATGCTGCGCAATTGTCGTGAATGGGTGATCTTTGAACAGGCAGCCCTCGGTCTGGGGCTTGTCGTAATCCCGCTCTATACCGAGGATAGAGCCGAAAATGTCGCTTACATATTGCAGAATGCGGGGGTGAGGCTACTGCTGATCGG
>JBFEJM010000410.1:0-2608 GCA_041553175.1 Gammaproteobacteria bacterium
GCCGCAGAACGTCAATCGCGTCAAGTTCTACGGCGACGACGTGCCGCTGTTCTCGCGCTTTCAGATCGAGAGCCAGATCGAATCCGCCTTTCAGCGCGAAGTCACCCTGCCCTCAGGCGGTGCCATTGTCATCGACCACACCGAGGCGATGATCGCGATCGATATCAACTCGGCGCGCGCCACCAAAGGCGGTGACATCGAAGAAACGGCATTGAACACCAATCTCGAGGCCGCCGACGAAATCGCCCGCCAATTGCGTATCCGCGATCTGGGTGGTCTGATCGTCATCGACTTCATTGACATGCAGCCGACCAAGCATCAGCGCGAGGTCGAAAACCGCTTGCGCGAGGCGCTCAAGATGGACCGCGCCCGGGTACAGGTCGGTCGCATTTCCCGTTTCGGTCTGCTGGAGATGTCGCGTCAGCGCCTGCGCCCGTCACTGGGCGAATCGAGCCAGGTGGTCTGCCCGCGCTGCAAGGGCCAGGGCACGGTACGCGGCGTCGAATCGCTTGCGCTGTCGGTACTGCGCATCATCGAAGAGAACGCGATGAAGGAAAAGACCGGGCGCATCGTCGCGCGTCTGCCGGTTGAGGTCGCGACCTTCCTGCTCAATGAGAAGCGGTCGATTCTGCGCAGTGTCGAGGAGCGGCAGAAGCTGGCGATCATTCTGATCCCGGTCCCGACCATGCATACGCCGGACTACGAGATCCAGCGCGTGCGCAGTGACGAGATCGCCGAACAGCCGAGCGCCAGTTACGACATGATGCCGGCTCCATCCGATGAGGAAGAGGAAGCCGACTTCGCCCGCGGCACCATTCGCAGCAGTGATGAGCCGGCGGTGAAGTTCATCGCCCCGCCGACACCGGTGCCACCGCCCACCGCACCGGCCGCGGCTGTCGCCGCTACCGCTGCCAGCGCCAGCGCCGCCGCCACGCCCGCGGGGCAACCCGGCTTCATCAAGCGCATGTGGGCCAATCTGTTCGGCGTGAAAGAGGAAACCATCGCACCGGTGATCGATGCCGCCAGCACCGGCGCAGTCCCGCCCAGCCGTGAGACACGTCGTCCTCGACGGGAACGGCCGCAAGGCGGCGACAACCGCTCGCGCCGCGGCAGTGGCGGTCGTCGCAGAGGTGGTCAGGAAGGCAATCGTCGCCCAAGCGGCGGTGACGAATCGACCACGCCAGCGGCGAAAGCCGAGGATAAACCCGCGCCGTCGCAACGCCCGCCCAGGGAACCGCGCAAACGCGATGAGCAGCGCAAACAGCAACAGCAGACCGAAGCGGCCGAACCCGCCAAGACGGACACCCCGGATGCGAACGCCGGTGAAACCGGTGGCGGCGCGGGCGAACAGCCACGCACCGGCCAGGGCCGCAGTCGGCGCGGTCGCCGTGGCGGTCGTCGGCGTGGTGGCGCCAACCGCAATCGCGAGAGCGGCGATAACACCACGGCGTCGGCGGAAGGCGGCGCTCAGCCATCCGCGAAGGGCGATGGACCCTCCAAGCCCGACACGGCAACGGCCACACCGACCGACACCGCAGCTAAACCAAGTCCCGCGCCACAAAGCCCACGGCCGGCGGCTGCGGAGTCCAGCGCCGCACCGGCAGCAAAACCCGCGTCTGACTCGACGCCCGCGGCTGCACCCAAGCCGCCGGCGCCGGAACAATCGAAGCTGGAGTTTGCGCCCGCACCGCGGCTGGAGGCACCGAAACCGGAATCTTCGCCCCGGCCCGCACCACCGCCACCGGCACCGGCGGCCAAGCCCGAGGTGACCCGACCGGAACCGGTGCGTACCGCATCAGCACCGGCCGACCCCGCACCGACGCGCGCCGAACCCGCGGCCAAACCGGTCGAGACTTCGAGCAAGCCGGCTGAGCCCGCGGTCAAACCCAATCAACCACCGTCCAGCGACTGAGTTCGGTTCAGCGCGCTGAAAACACAACGGGCCCGATGGCGTTCAGCCTCCGGCCCTTTTAATTGCGCCACGGAAATCGCGTCTCAGAGTTTGTGCCGGCCGCGGATGTCGGCCAGCAATCCCGCCGACGCGCGTTCGATCAGATCCAGCACCTGTTCAAAGCCCTGGGCGCCGCCATAATAGGGATCGGGCACATCCTGCTCACCCAGGTCCGGGGCGAATGACAGGAAAAGCCTCAGCCGCTCTTCGTAGTCTGGATGACAAATAGCCTGTAACTCTTCGTAATTGCTACGATCCATTGCCAGAACATAGTCGAATTCCAGGAAATCCTCTGGCCGGACTTTACGCGCGCGCTGCCGACTGAGATCGATGTTGCGGCGCTGTGCCGCCACCTGGGCGCGTGCATCCGGCGGTTCCCCGATATGGTAGGCATGGGTTCCGGCCGAATCGATCTCGATATGCGTCGCCAGCCCTTCACTGCTGACCAATGACTCGAACACCCCCTGCGCCGTAGGTGATCGGCAGATATTTCCCATACAAACGAACAGCACCCTGACCATACCCACTCCTCATTCTCACCGGCCCGTAATGATACCCGCTTGCAGGTGCCCGCAAAATGCACCATCCTCCTTCCATCTATCCAATCAGGGAAGATTAAGCATGCCCTATACGAAACCCACCCTCGACCACCTGCGC
>JBFEJM010000411.1:0-2603 GCA_041553175.1 Gammaproteobacteria bacterium
AATCAGTTCCACGTCTGGTTCCCCGGCGGCATCGTAATCGGTGGCGTAGCGGCGTACCTGCTCGATCAGGCGGGCTTCGGGGCGTGGCAGCTCAAGCTAGGACTCATTCTCGTGCCGACTCTGCTGTACGGCGTCCTGATGCTCCGGGAACAGTTCCCCGCCACGGAAGGCGTGCAGATCAATCACACCCCCAGCCAACCCGCAAGCACGGGCTGGCTGCAGATCATGAGCGGCGCCCATCTGGGTCGCACGATCCGGCTGGATCGGGCCATGACACGTCTGGGGAAAGACGGGATGGAATCTGCCATGATTGCCCGCCGCGACAACGGTTACTATCTGTCGCATCTCGAAGGTGATACTCCGCCGCAGGTGAATGACACAGCCATCGGCGACAGCAGCCAGCGCCTGCGTAAAGATGACCGCATTCGAATCGGGAAACTGGAGCTACACTTCTACCTGGACGGAGAGGATTCCGTCGAAGAGGAGCCCGATCCCATGCCAACCGAGTCCGCGTCGAAGGAACAGCGCCGCTTTACCCGTATCCCCTTCGATGCTGCGGCCGTGCTGGCCAGAGACAATCGCGAGTGGCCCTGTGAGCTGCTCGACCTGTCCCTTAAAGGCGCGCTCATACACCAGCCTGAAGACTGGACCGGCCAACCCGGTGAAGCGTTCGAACTGACGCTGCTGCTGGACAAGGACACGCGCATTCACATGGATGTCAGCGTCGCGCATATTGAAGATCAACATGTAGGGCTGTTCTGCAAAGATATAGACCTCGACAGCATCACCCATTTGCGTCGGCTGGTGGAACTCAATCTCGGTGATGCCAGTCTGCTGGAACGGGAATTGATGGCATTGGGCTGAGCAGCATGTTTCCGGTCGCATAACCGGATTTACCCGGCGCTGTGAAAGCGCACCACTGGGCTCAGCCACCCCGGTCTGACAAACGTAAAACTGATCAACTGTACTCAAGCGCCTCGTTGAGGCGTTTCACCCCGACGATATCCATGCCTTTTATGCCTCCCTTCGGCACATTCGCTGCGGGGACCACGGCGCGTTTGAAACCGTGCTTTTGCGCTTCGCGCAGACGCTCCTGCCCATTCGGTATCGGCCTCACTTCGCCCGCCAGACCGATCTCGCCGAACACAATCAGATCGGTCGGCAGAGGACGGTCCCGAAAACTGGACAATACCGCCATCACCACCGCGAGATCCGCCGCCGTTTCGCTGACCCGCACGCCGCCGACAACGTTGGCAAATACATCCTGATCCATCAGCGCAATTCCGCCATGCCGGTGTAATACCGCCAGCAACATGGACAGACGATTCTGCTCCAGACCGAGTGTGACACGACGCGGATTCGACAAATGACTCTCAGCGACCAGCGCCTGCACCTCAACCAGCAGAGGTCGCGTACCTTCGCGCGTCACCATGACCACACTGCCGGGCACGGCTTCCTCATGACGCGACAGAAAAATCGCCGAGGGGTTGCTCACTTCACGCAGCCCCTTGTCTGTCATCGCGAACACACCGAGCTCGTTGACCGCCCCGAAGCGATTCTTAATGGCACGGATAACCCGATAACGCCCGCCGGGATCGCCTTCGAAATAGAGCACCGTATCGACCATATGCTCCAGCACACGCGGTCCGGCCAGGGTACCTTCTTTCGTAACATGACCGACCAGGAATACCGCGGTACCCGTCTGTTTCGCGTAGCGCACCAGTTGCGCCGCACTCTCACGTACCTGCGCCACAGACCCGGGCGCGGATTGCAACATACCGGTATAAAGCGTCTGAATCGAATCGATCACCATCACCTGTGGACGTTCCAGACGAGCCAGTTCCAGAATGCGCTCGACACCGGTTTCCGCCACCAGGCGCGTCGCGCCGGCCGGCAGACCCAGCCTGTGAGCGCGCAAGGCGACCTGCTCCGGCGATTCCTCACCCGTGACGTACAACGCCGACAGGCGATCGCCCAATGCGCTCAGCGTCTGCAACAGGATGGTGGACTTACCAATGCCCGGGTCACCGCCGATCAGCACCACCGAGCCCGGCACCAAGCCTCCACCCAGCACACGATCGAGTTCCGACAGCCCTGTGGGCGTGCGCGATTCCGCGCTGGGGGTGATGTCGGCAAGCGCGCGCACATCCGGTACCGCGTCACCCGCATAGCCCGCAAATCTCGGGCTGCTGCTCACAGCCGCCACGGCGAAGGTCTCGATCAGACTGTTCCAGGCGCCGCAGTCGCCGCATTGCCCGCTCCATTTGGGGAACTGCGCACCGCAGGCATTGCAACTGTAGAGTGTTTTGGACTTGGCCAAGAGAGATTCCGACGTCAGCAGGATTTAATCAGGTGCGCACACAACCCGGTGGATACTACCGGCGAAACACACAGAAAAAAAGCTTCGCATTCTGAAAGGTCCGATCGGTATATGCCGCGCCTCGAGGAGCAACCGGTCAAGTTCGCCGCTCGCCTCGAATAACCAATACCTCGATCCGCCCACTCGGGCCGATGTACCAGGCCGCGATCCATGACGTCAAACCCACGATAGTGGCGCCAAACAGCGCGGAAAAAAATCCATCCACAGCGAAATTGTCCAGCAT
>JBFEJM010000412.1:0-2599 GCA_041553175.1 Gammaproteobacteria bacterium
CATGCTCAGCCAGCCATTGCGGACCGGAGGTGTAGGGCAGGCCCTGATCGAGCATGTACTCGACCGCCGCATTGCCGCGCGACATGGCGTTGCCGACCACGACCTGATCCGGTGCGGGCTTGAGCTGGGCGGGGTCATACCCTTCCTGCAACTGAATACCGGCCTGTTCCAGTTGCGTGCTCATGGGCGGATAGACGTTCGTGTCGGAACCCGACACCTGATGACCGGCCGCACGCGCGAGTTGCGCGATACCGCCCATGAAGGTGCCACAGATGCCGAGAATATGAATATGCATGTGCTACTCGTAAAAAGCTTTCAACGCTAGGGCGCCGAAGGCGCGCCACGTAATATCCATAACATGCGGAAAGAGCTCTTCTGCCCCTCGTGCACGCCACAACGTCACTTTAAAATTTCTTCACGCGTTTCCTTCGCCCGCCTTCAGCTCGAAATGATCTTTCAGCTTCGTGTAGGGCGCAATAGCGCAGCGTATTGCGCCGGATGGAAAGCGGCAGTTGCAACATCCGGTGCATTACGACCTCCGTTCTAAATCGCCCTACAGGGAATAACTACGAAAAAACGTTTGTCAGCCCGCATCGGGAAACAGACTGCGCACAATCATCACCGATAACAGACTGTAGAGCACGCCAATGCCAATGCCGGTCGCCAGCTTCACTTCCAGGGCATGACGCAGGATATGACCCAGGATCAGCAGGCTCCAGATCAGGATCGCCAGCCACAGCAGTGCCAGACCTGATGCGGCCTGATCGGCGAGCTGGGCGGCACTCAATCCCTGGATCACCGGCACCGCCAGCAAGCCAAGGAGCAGACCCGTGCCGGCCATCGCCGCCAGCGTCTGATTGAAGCGTTCGGGCTTGGCGCGAATGCGCAGGACCAGCTGCACAAAGGTGGCCAGCAACAGCGCATCGAGCAGACTCACGGCAACCGCGATCCCGGGCGTGAAGTTGATCCGCGAGATCAGAATATCGACCAGAACATAGCCCGCAAGCACCAAGCCGAGGAATCCGGGTTTGGCCGGCAGGTCCTGCGGACCGGCCTTGAGCAGGCATATCTCCACCAGTTTCCACAACACGTCAGGGTGTCCTTTGTCGGTGGTTACTGTATCGGCGAGCATCATAGCGGGTTTGCCGCCGGCCTGCAGGTACGCGGATGCTCTTGCCGCCACGCGGCGCATCCGTTAGCGTCAAGGAGTGACTTCCAAACCCACTCTGGCCAGATTTCCCTGGCGTCACGGCAATCAGTTCCGCTTGCTGGTCGACGCCGACAGCTTCTTTCCCGCCATCCTGGCCGCGATCGACGGTGCCCGCGTGTCGGTGCTGATAGAAATGTACCTGGTCGAGTCGGGCCGGGTCGCCGAACGGTTTATCGACGCACTGTGCGCTGCGGCGGGCCGCGGTGTCGGCATACAGATGCTGCTGGACGGATTCGGCTCGCGCGGACTGCAGGCCGCCGACAGCGCCCGCCTGCGCCGCGCCGGCATCGACCTGGTGCTCTATAACCCGATCACATTCACCGGCTCGCTACGCCGCAACCTGTTCCGCGATCACCGCAAGCTGATCGTCGTCGACGGCGATTACGCCTTTTGCGGTGGCGCCGGCATCACCGACGACTTCGATCATCAGCGTAGCGGTCAACCACCCTGGCACGACGTCATGATTGAAATCCGCGGGCCGCTGGTCGCGGACTGGCAGCAGGTGTTCGCCCATAACTGGACGCGCTGGTCGGACACGCCGCCGTTACCGACGGTCACGCCGGTCAAGGCGGGTCAGCAGGTCGGCCGCGTGAGCCTGGCGGGCAGCAAGACACCGGCCGAGGTCAAACGCGCCCTGCTGCAGCAATTACGGCGGGCCAGGCAGCGGGCCTGGATCGCTACCGCCTATTTCGTGCCATCCTGGAAACTGCGGCGGCGACTCGCGCGCGCCGCCCGCCGCGGCATCGATGTGCGCCTGCTGCTGCCAGGTCAGCATACCGACCATCCGGCCGTGCGCCATGCCGGTCGGCGCTTCTACCGGCGACTGCTGCGCTCCGGTGTACGCATCTTCGAGTATCAGCCACGCTTTCAGCACGCCAAGGTGGCGCTTATCGACGACTGGGTGGCGATCGGCTCGAGCAATCTCGACCGCTGGAATCTGCGCTGGAATCTGGAAGCCAATCAGGAAGTGGACGCTGCGGATTTCGCGACCACTGTCCACGCCATGTTCCAGACCGACTTCGGCGCCAGCCACGAGATCCTGCACGACAGCTGGCATCAGCGCCCCTGGTACGGACGACTGGCAGAACGCTTCTGGGGTACAGTCGATCGCTGGCTGGACCGACACGCGCGGCACTGAGAACGTCTGTCGCGGGCTTGAATAGGAAATATAGTGGTTGCCGCGGTCACCAACGCTGTCCGCGGCAAACCACGGACAGCGTTGTACCGCACCAGACTCAGCGACGTCGGGCGCTTTTCTTTTTCGCTGCCTTCTTTTTCGTCGCGACCTTTTTCCTGGTCGCAGGCCTTTTCTTCGCCGCCGGTTTTTTCCTGGCAGCCGGCTTCTTCTTCGCAGCTGCCTTCTTCCTGGTCGCTGGTTTCTTTTTCGCC
>JBFEJM010000413.1:0-2594 GCA_041553175.1 Gammaproteobacteria bacterium
CCGATCCGGTCACCGGCCAGGCCGGCTGGTATGACGTGCGCGTGCGCATCTACAAGGCGGAGGCGGGTGAAGAGCAGATTTCCTTCCCGCAATTCGATCCGCTCGACACCGTGCCCGGACAGGACAAGCCGAAAAAATCCTGGCTGACCTATTTCGCGGGCGGCAAGAAGCGCGCTTAACGCAAACCCATTCAAGCGCCGGGCGTGATTGCGCCCGGTGGCGGGAACTATAGGATTCAACACATGACACAACTGGCATTGGTAATCGATCTGAACGTCTGCGTGGGCTGTCATGCCTGCGTGACGTCGTGCAAAGAGTGGAACACCTCGGGCACGGCGGGCTATATGGCCGACTTCAACCCCTACGGCGAGGACCCGACCGGCACCTTCTTCAACCGCGTGCAGACGTTCGAGGTCGGAACCTTCCCCAATACCGAGACGGTGCATTTCCCCAAGAGCTGTCTGCATTGCGAAGATCCGCCCTGCGTGCCGGTGTGTCCGACCGGCGCCAGCTACAAGCGCGCCGAGGACGGCATTGTGCTGGTCGATTACGACAAGTGTATCGGCTGCCGTTACTGCTCCTGGGCCTGCCCTTACGGCGCGCGCGAAATCGATGAACACCTCAAGGTGATGAAGAAGTGCACCCTGTGTGTCGACCGCATCTACGACGAGGCCCTGCCGCAGTCCGAGCGCAAACCCGCCTGCGTGCTGGCCTGCCCGACCAGCGCACGCCTGTTCGGCGATGTGCACGACCCGGAGTCGGAGGTGTCAGTGGCGATCCGCGAACAAGGCGGCTATCAGCTGATGCCGGAATGGGGCACCAAGCCGGCCAATCATTATCTGCCGCGGCGCAAGACGCGCATCAGGATTCATGAGGATGAGCTGGAACGCGTCGACAACCCGCTGAAGAAGGAACGGCGGCAACCGCAGCCGGGCCTGGACGAACCGACCCTGGACGATGTGACCAGCTGGTAATCTGATACAACTATGCGGTGCGTTGCGCAGCGCGCTAACACACCCTACAAACTGCCGATCTTTTTGTAGGGTGTGTCGAGGCGGAGCCTGACGCACCAGGATTGACCGGTACGTTGCGCTGCGCGCCGACGCACCTCACGACGAACGCTTTAGGAGTTAACATGCATCCCGCATTCTCTGTCATCTTTCTCACCACGCTGATCGGGGTCGGCCAGGGCCTGTTCCTGGCGCTGTTCACCGGTCATCTGTATTCGGTGATCAAGGTCGTACCCATGCAAGCCGACCCGCAGACCTTCTACGGTATCGGCAGCCTGGTCGCGCTGATCTTCATGGGCGGCGGCCTGGTGGCATCATTCTTCCATCTGGGTCATCCGGAGCGCGGTTGGCGCGCGGTCGCGCAATGGCGCACGTCCTGGCTGTCGCGTGAGGTGATTGCACTGCCGGCCTTCATGGGCGCATTGGCACTGTACGGTCTGATTCAGTATTTCAACTGGAACCCGGTCCTGTTCAATCTGGGACCGATCATAGTCACACCGTCACTGGTTGTCGGTGCACTGGCCACCCTGCTCGCCTTCACACTGTATGTCTGCACCGGCATGATCTACGCCTGCATCAAGTTCCTGCAGGAGTGGGCGTCGCCACTGACCGTCGTCAACTACACCCTGCTCGGATCGGCCAGCGGATTCACCCTCGCAACCGCGTTTTCGGCGCTGTACGCACCTGAACTGGTCAACTTCTACGGCGCCTGGGCGATCATCATCACCGTCGCTGCCTTGATCACGCGCGGCTCGTCGCTGTGGCGCAATGCGCGCATCAAGTACAAGTCCAGCCTGCAAACGGCCATCGGCATGCGGCACACCCAGGTGGTGCAGAAGGCTCAGGGCTCCATGGGCGGTTCTGTAAACACGCGCGACTTCTTCCATGGCAAGACTGCTGGCTTCATGAAATCCATCAAGTGGATATTCCTGGTGCTGGTATTTGCCGTGCCGCTGATACTGCTTTCAGTCGGCCTGTCCTCCGCTGCATTTGCGGTACTGGCGGCCGCGTTTGTGATCCAGTATTTCGGCCTGCTCGCCGAGCGCTGGTTCTTTTTCGCGCAGGCCAACCACCCGCAGAATCTGTACTACCAGACCATCTGAACCTTTGACACCTGCAGCACGACAAAGGCGGCCCAAAGCCGCCTTTGTTTTTTACCGGTCACAATCGTGACGACGTTCAGTGCAGTGCAAAAGCCATGACATAGTCGACATGCAGAGGAGAATCGACCGCATCCGGTGGCCGGGGTAAAGGTTCGGCGCGGCGCAGTGTCACTGCCGCGGCATCGCGCAGGAGCCTGGGACCACCGCGGATTTCCAGCGCATCCACTCCACCCGCCTGATTCAGGGTGAAGCTGACCCGCACCGACGCCTCCATGCCGCGGCGGCGTGCGGCGCCCGGATAGAACTTGTAGCGTTCGATATGGGCATACAACTGCTGCAGATAACGGTCGCGCATTACACCGGCACTCGGGCCGGACGTGATAACCGGCGCGGGTGACGCCTCCGCCACCGCACTATCGCCGACAGGCGGTTCGATGGGATTGGATACAGGCGCTGTCGACTGCACTGCCGCTGCAGGCCG
>JBFEJM010000414.1:0-2580 GCA_041553175.1 Gammaproteobacteria bacterium
AGCGTGTCTGGAAACAGATCATGCCGTTGCTGGTGGAGGGCAACTATCAGCAGGCGATGGCGATCAGCGCCAAATCCCGCTCGGCCATGAGCAAGATCCTCAACTACGGTCTTCTCCGCATGAAGTCCGCCCGCGAGCGTGACGATGTCGAAATTGCCATGCAGGAGGGACTGATGGAAACCGTGCCGCGGCTGGAGAAGCGCACCCATTACATCGCGACCTTCGCCAATATTGCGACCCTGCTCGGACTGCTCGGGACCATTATCGGTCTGATCCAGGCCTTTACCGCAGTGTCGACGGCGAATCCCGCCGACAAGGCAGATATGCTGTCCGCGAGTATTTCGGTGGCCATGAACACGACCGCCTTCGGTCTGATGGCGGCGATTCCACTGCTGCTGATTTATACCGTGCTGCAGACAAAGACCACGGAACTGGTGGACAGTCTGGAAATGGCTGCGGTCAAATTCCTGAATGCCATGACCGAACGTAAGCCGGTTGGCGGTGGCACTGCATGAAACGCCGCTGGCGCCGTGCCGCCACCCACGATCCGAGCGACATCAATATCACCGCATTCATGAATTTGATGGTGATTTTGGTCCCGTTCCTGTTGATTACAGCGGTGTTTTCGCGCATCACCATTCTGGAGTTGAATCTGCCCGCCGCCGCGCAGGCGGGCGCAGAAACTCCGCCGGAGCAATTTGACCTGGAAGTGATTCTGCGCAAGGACAGCGTCGAGGTCAGCGATCGCAACGGCGGCTTGATCAAACGTATCGCGAATGTCGAGACCGGCTACGACTATCAGAAACTGTCGGAGCTGCTACAGCAGATCAAGAGTCGTTTTCCTGATAAGCAGGATGTGACGCTGCTGCTCGAATCCGATATCGCCTATGACGCGCTGGTGCAGACCATGGATGCGGTACGTGTCGCCGACGTGGTTCAAGCGGCCAGTGTGGTAAAGGTGGAACTGTTTCCGCAGATTTCGATCGGCGATGCACCGCCGGCCAATGACAAGGTCGCGGCTGCCAAAGTGCGCTGATCGGGAACGCGGAGTGGGGAACAGGCAACCATGAAAAGATCCAGTCGTGCAGAGCGTATGGAGCGTCACCACAAGCGGCATGGTCGCGGTGGGGCGCTGAATCTTGTGTCACTGATGGATATCTTCACCATTCTGGTGTTTTTCCTGCTGGTGAACTCCTCGGATGGCGAGGTGCTCCCCAGCACCCGTAATGTATCGCTGCCCGAATCAGTGGCGGAAGAAAAGCCACGCGAAACGGTGGTGGTAATGGTAACCGACACAGATATCCTCGTGCAGGGCCAGAAGATCGCAAGTGTCACCGACGTGATGCGAGCAGAGGAACTTCAGGTAATACCCTTGAAAGCCGCGCTGGCGGAACAGGAAGCGCGAATTCTGCGTGCCGAGACAGTCGCGCCCTTGGAACAGCGTGAAATCACAATCATGGGGAACAAGGACATCCCCTATGCGCTGTTGAAGAAAGTGATGGCGACCTGTACCGAGGCCGGTTTCGGCCGTGTTTCGCTGGCTGTGCTGCAGCGTTCACCGGACAAGGGGTGAGATCGTGAGCGCGTACTATCATTCCCTGGCATTGCCCTGGATGATCCCGGAAGAGGACGAACGTCGCTTCCGCCGTATCCTGATGATTGTGCTCGGCGTGACACTGGCACTCAGTGTGGCTATACCGTACCTGACACTGCCCGAGCAGGAAAAGGACATGATCGAGGAACTGCCGCCGCGCTTGGCCAAGCTGATCCTCGAACAGCCCAAGCCGAAACCAAAGCCGAAAATTGTTCCGCCGCCGGAGCCGGTGGTGGAAGCCAAGCCCGAGCCGAAGCCCAAGCCCGAACCCAAGGTGGAGAAACCCAAGGTCGAGCCCAAGCCGAAGGTCGTGCAGAAACCCAAAGTGGATCCGGATGCCGCGCGCAAGAAGGCGGCAAAGTCCGGCCTGCTGGCGTTCAGTGACAGTCTGGCGGATATCCGTGAGAATCCCAAGCTCAATACCCTGCGCAATGACGCACGGTCCTCGGAATCCGCACGTACCGCCAAACGTACCGAGCGTTCCGTACTGACCTCAAAGGCGGTCGCGGCATCGGGCGGCATCGATACCAGTACGCTCAGTCGCGATACCGGTGATGTCGGTTTGGCACAGCGCGGGACTACTCAGGTGGCCAGCCCGGTATCGACCAAGCTCACGGAGAAGAAGGCCAACCGCAAAGGCACTTCATTGCAGGCGGCGCGCAGTATCGAAGAGATCCAGATGGTGTTCGACCGCAACAAGGGTGCGATCTATGGCATGTACAATCGCGCCTTGCGCAGCAACCCGACCTTGCAGGGCAAACTGGTTCTCAAACTGACTATTTCGCCGGACGGTAAGGTATTGGGTTGCGATGTCGTATCGAGTGAGTTGGCCGACGCCGCCCTCAGCAGCAAGGTCGTTGCGCGGGTGAAGATGTTCAACTTCGGTGCCAAGGACGTCGAAGTGGTGACCATCACCTATCCGATTGACTTCCTGCCGGCCTGATCGATAACAACCGTTCCTGTCCGTCAGTAACATCGCGGCCCGC
>JBFEJM010000415.1:0-2569 GCA_041553175.1 Gammaproteobacteria bacterium
GCTACAAGCAGCCGGTGCTGGTCTCCGGCACCGACGGTGTCGGCACCAAACTCAAACTCGCCATTGAACTGGGCCGTCACGACACCATCGGCATCGACCTGGTCGCCATGTGCGCCAACGACATTCTGGTGACCGGCGCGGAGCCGCTGTTCTTCCTCGACTACTACGCCACCGGCAAGCTGGAGGTCGAGGTCGGCGCCAGTGTCATCAGCGGTATCGCCAACGGCTGCGAGCAGGCCGGCTGTGCGCTGGTCGGCGGCGAAACGGCGGAAATGCCCGGGATGTACAGCGCCGGCGACTACGACCTGGCCGGTTTCTGCGTCGGTGTGGTGGAGAAGGAACACATCATCGATGGCACTAAAGTACAGGCCGGTGATGCCTTGATCGGTATCGGCTCGAGCGGCCCGCATTCCAACGGTTATTCGCTGGTGCGCAAGATCGTCGAAGTGAGCGGCGCGGATCTGAACAGTTCGTTCGACGGCTCGACACTGGGCGAACGCCTGCTGGCACCCACCCGCATCTACGTCAAACCCATTCTCAAGCTGATGCAAACGGTCGATGTGCATGCACTCGCGCACATCACCGGCGGCGGTCTGCCGGAGAACCTGCCACGCGTGCTGCCGGACAACACCCGCGCAGTCATCTCCACCTCTTCCTGGCAGCGCCCGGCCGTATTCGACTGGCTGCAGGAGAACGGCAACGTCGCCGATGCCGAAATGTACCGCACCTTCAACTGCGGTCTGGGCATGATTCTGGTGGTCGCCGCCGATCAGGCCGCTGCCGTGGTCAAACAGCTCGGCGCCGCCGGTGAGAAGGCCTGGCAGATCGGCCGCATCGAAAGCGGCACAGGCAAGCCGCGCGTGGACATGGTTGCCTGACCGGCTTCAGCGGTCGGTGAGAAGGCGGCGGGAATGCGAAAACCCCGCCTCCTCTTCCCGACCCCCGACCCCCGATGACTGAAAAACTTCCCATTGTCATTCTGATCTCCGGCCGCGGCAGCAACATGCAGGCGATCCTGGCGCAGGCCAGCGAAGGCCTGCTTGCGGTCGACATCCGCGCCGTCATCAGCAACAAGCCCGACGCGGCCGGTCTGAGCACAGCGCATGCAGCGGGCATCGCCACCGACTGCGTCGACCATCGCACATTCAACGACCGCGGCGAATACGATCGTGCACTGATGCAAGCGATAGACCGGCATCGACCCGACCTCGTCGTGCTGGCCGGCTTCATGCGTATCCTGACCCCGGAGTTCGTGCGTCACTATCAGGGACGGCTGATCAACATTCACCCGTCCCTGTTACCCGCATTCCGCGGCCTCAACACCCATCAGCGCGCGCTTGACGCCGGCGTCAGTGAACACGGCGCCAGCGTCCATTTCGTCACCGAGGAACTGGATGGCGGACCGATCATCGCGCAGGCAGCCGTTACCGTTCTGCCAGGCGATACGGCAACCGGCCTGGCGGCGCGGGTTCTTGCAGTGGAACATCAGCTGTATTCAACGGTCATACAATGGATTGCCGAGGGCCGCCTGCGGTATCGTAACGGCGCGCCCTGGCTCGATGACAAACCGCTGAACGAGCCCCTGCGCATGGATGTCACGGGAACGGAGACCTGAGCTTGTGCGACATTTAATCGGAGTTTTTCTGCTGAGCCTTGCCGGTCTGGCCCTGACAGCGCAGGCCGACACCGTGCCAAACGACTATGACGCTGTTTATCAGCTCAGCGTGAACCGATTCGGCATCGGCGAGGCCCAGGTCACGCTGCGCGCCCAGTCCAACGGGCTGTATACCTATCGCTCGGACACCAATCCGACCGGTCTGGCCAAACTGTTCCGCTCCGACCGTGTGCGCGAATACAGCCGCTTCAAACTCCACCAGAAGCGCATCCGCCCGCTCGAATACCGCTTCGATCACACCGGCAGCAAAAAGGAACGCCACGCCTTTCTGCACTTCGACTGGAAGTCGCTGGAAGTGGCCAACACGGTGGAGGGGCATACCTGGGAAATGGACATTCCCGAAGACGCCTTGGACAAACTGGTCGTGCAGGTCGCCGTCATGATGGATCTGACCGCCGGCAAGGAAAAGCTGACCTATGCCATCGCCGACGGCGGCAAACTCAAGGAATACCACTTCGCCATCATCGGCGAAGATAAAATCAAAGTACCCGCCGGCACCTTTCGCACCGTCAAGATCGAGCGTCTGCGCAAAGACAATGACCGCACGACCCATCTCTGGTGTGCGCCCGAGTTGGGGTATCTACCGGTGCGCATCGAACAGATCGAGCATGAGGACGGCGTGACCTATCTGAGCGAGTTGAAGTCGACCACGATCGAGCGATAGGCGGTCAGCCGCAACAAATAGCAACTTCAACCGCAAAAGACGCAAAGGAAAGCCGTTTGCGTGCGGCTGCGGCGGGTTACCCGACAATCCAGGAGTGGCACCGGCCTCCCGAAGTTACACATCCGGCGCAATACGCTCCGCTATTGCGCCCTACGGGACAGTGCCAGCATGTTTTGTGAACACCACCATCAGCCGGTAAGCCCGTAGGGCGCATTAGGCCGAAGGCCGTA
>JBFEJM010000416.1:0-2568 GCA_041553175.1 Gammaproteobacteria bacterium
ACTTTCTTTTCGCTAAATCCAGCTTTGGCAGCACTGGAAGCGTTGACAGAGATCATGCACGGCGCAGGTGGGCAGCGGGTCCACCTGTGAGACGCCCCTCTCTCGACGAACGCGAACCCTATGCCATACTTCATGGATACCACCAAGTTGTTTAACCGACATTGAGTGCCCGCGAGCACATCGGATCGTTTTTTGCGTGACTGCGCCCACTTCCGCCCAACCCTTGCTCCAACGTCTGGTTCAGGTCCGCACCGGCGAACTGCGCATGCTGCTGTGGTCGTTTCTGTATTTCTTTTCACTCCTGTGTGCCTATTACATTCTGCGTCCGGTGCGCGACGAAATGGGCATTCAGGGCGGGGTCGAGAATCTGCAGTGGGTCTTCACCGGCACCTTTGTCGTGATGCTGGCGGCGGTGCCGTTGTATGGCTGGGCGGTGGCACGGCTGCCGCGACGGCGACTGCTGCCGGCGGTATATCTGTTCTTCATCGCCAATCTTTTGGCTTTTCATCTGCTCATGCGCGCGGGGCTTGCGCCGGCCGCCACGGCACGCGCGTTCTTCATCTGGGTCAGCGTGTTCAATCTGTTCGTGGTTTCGGTGTTCTGGAGTTTCATGGCGGACATTTTCAGCAACGCGCAGGCGCGGCGTTTGTTCGGCTTCATCGCCGCCGGCGGCAGCGCGGGCGCGGTGAGCGGACCCGCGCTCACCACGCTGCTGGCGCCGCTGCTCGGCATCGCGGACCTGCTGCTGGTGTCGATGGGCTTTCTGGCCATCACGCTGTTGTGCATCGGCCGTTTACTGACGAACGCCGCAGCAGGGGCCGCCAATTCTCCGCCGGCTCAGGCCGCTGCCCGCGGAACCGGCGGCGGGCTCTGGGCCGGGCTGCGTCAGGTGCTGGCCTCGCGCTATCTGCTGGGGATCTGCCTCTATGTGCTGCTGTACACGACGCTGTCGACCTTTCTCTATTTCGAGCAGGCGCATATTGTCAAAGCGGCGTTCGAGGATTCGGCTGAGCGCACGCGACTGTTCGCAACGATCGATCTGGCGGTCAACACGCTGACTATTCTCGCCCAGGTGTTTATCACCGCGCGCGTGGTGTCCTGGCTGGGCGTGGGCGGGGCGCTGGCGTTCATTCCCTTGGGGGTGGCTGCCGGATTGATCGCGCTGGGGGCCTTTCCGGGACTGGTGGTCTTGGTCACGGTACAGATCCTGCGCCGGGCCGGTCACTATGCCGTTGCGCGCCCTGCGCGCGAAATGCTGTTCACGGTGGTCGGGCGCGAGGAACGCTACAAGGCCAAGAGTGTGATCGATACATTGGTCTACCGGGGCGGCGATGCGGCCAGCGCCTGGGTGTATGCGGGTCTTTCCGCGCTCGGGCTGGGCCTTGGCGCGATCGCCTTTATCGGGGTGCCACTGGCGTTGGCATGGGCGTATAACGGGTTACTGCTGGGGCGCCGTCAGGAGCGGTTGCGTGAGCAGTCCAATCAGACCAGGAGGGCGGACTATGGCGACGAAACGGATTGAATCAGTACGCGGAAACATGAGCCGGCGTCAGTTGCTGACGCTGCTGATCGGGGCGGGCATCGGTCTTACGGCCGGCCGGCTCGCGGGTGCGACCGCCCACGACGATCTCATCCTGCGCGCGATTCCGCGCAGCGGCGAGCGCATTCCGGTCCTGGGCCTGGGCAGCTCGGATACCTTCGAGGTGGGCGAGTCGGTCGCGCAGCGCGCGCCGGTGCGCGAAGTGCTCGAACGTTATGTCGGGCTCGGTGGTCGCGTGGTCGATACCTCGCCCATGTACGGTACGGCCGAGAGCGTCATCGGTGATGTCGCGCAGGAACTCGGTATTGGACAGAAACTCTGGCTGGCAACCAAGGTATGGACCCGCGGGCGCGAGGCCGGTATCGAACAGATGGAGCAGTCCTTCCGCCGGCTGCGCACCGAGCGTATCGATCTCATGTAGGTGCACAACCTGATCGACACCCAGACCCATCTGCGGACGTTGCGTGACTGGAAGGAGCAAGGGCGTATCCGTTACCTCGGCGTGACCCACTATCAGGTCGATGCCTATGCTGATATTGCCCGGCTGATCCGCGATGAAAAGCTGGACTTCGTGCAGTTCAACTATTCCATCGCCACACGTGAGGCCGAGCAGATGCTGCTGCCGCCCGCGGCCGAGCAACAGACCGCCGTGATGATCAACCGTGCCTACGAAGATGGCCGGCTGTTCGCCAAGGTGCGTGGCAAGCCGCTGCCGGACTGGGCGGCCGAATTCGACTGCACCAGCTGGGGCCAGTTTTTCCTCAAATATGTCATCTCGCACCCGGCCGTCACCTGCGTGATTCCCGCCACCAGCAAGCTGAAACATCTGGTCGACAACATGGGCGGCGGTCGTGGTCGTCTGCCCGATGCGGCGATGCGGGCACGGATGGTGGCGTATTTCGAATCGCTCTGAGTGGCGGGACTCGTCGCCGGCTTCTCCGGCGCTGCGTTATGACTGACCCGCATAGCCGGCTTCGGGCCCGAACACATGTCCGCCGAGCAGCAGTTCCTCGAGTTCTTCGGTGATC
>JBFEJM010000417.1:0-2554 GCA_041553175.1 Gammaproteobacteria bacterium
ATATCCGCGGACACCTCACCGGTGAAGGCGCCCGACACCTGATCGGCAACGTCCTGCGCCCCGACACCGATCTTGCTGCCCTTGGCCAGCGCGACCACCTGCGGAACGTAGACAGAGGGAGGACAGACCACCACATCCGCTGTTTTGACTTGGGCGAGGCCCTGCTTGATGCCCGCCATGAGCGAGTCGATACTCGCGGTCGAGCCGTTCAGTTTCCAGTTACCTGCCACCAGCGGTTTGCGCATGCCGTACCCACTCTCCGTCCCGAATCAAAGCGCGCTAGCTTAGCTGTGGCAGGGGGAAAAAGCAATTTGAGGGGGGTTTGGGGATCAGGGGCCAGCGACGTGGAACAAGGTGAAAAAAGCGCTCGGCCCAGCAGGCCCTTGTCAGATCGGAATGTCCGCCACCGCTTACTCTGACGAAAGCACCAGAACCCCGGAAACTAGGCCGCCGTGTTCAGCAACCGGGCGACAGCCTCGGCCAGATCGGCCGCCTCCTGGCGCACCTGCGCCTCGTCCTCGCCTTCGACCATCACCCGCACCACGGGCTCGGTCCCGGACGGCCGCAACAGCACTCGGCCGCGACCGGCCAGACGCGCCTCGCTGGCGCGAACCGCATCCTGAATCGGCGCGGATTCATTCAGATTGACCCGGCCGCGGACCGGCACATTGATCATATGCTGGGGATACTTGGTCATACCGGCGCGCAGCTCGGCCAGTTTCAGCCCGCGCTGGACCATCTCGGTCACCACCTGCAGCGCGGAAACGATGCCGTCACCGGTCGACGTCCGGTCCAGGCAGATGATGTGGCCGGACGATTCGCCGCCGACCTGCCAACTGCGTTCGACCAGCATTTCCAGCACATAGCGATCGCCGACGGCGGCACGGCACAACTCGATACCGTCGCGGGCCAACGCGTGCTCGAGCCCGAGATTGCTCATGACAGTACCGACGACACCGCCGCGCAACATGCCGGTCTCCTGGCGCGAGCGCGCGATGATATACAGAATCTCATCGCCATCCAGCACATCGCCACGATGATCCACCATCACCACGCGATCGCCGTCGCCATCCAGTGCGATACCGATATCGGCACCGTGACTGACGACTGCGTCCCGCAGTCCACGCGGCTTGGTCGATCCGCAATCCTTGTTGATGTTCAGACCATCCGGTTCCACACCGATCGCCACCACCTCGGCGCCGAGCTCGTCAAATACCGCCGGGGCGACTTTATAGGTGGCGCCGTTGGCGCAGTCGACCACAATCTTGAGGCCGCGCAGATCGAGCGACATCGGCACCGTGCTCTTGCAGAATTCTATGTAACGACCTTCGGCATCGCGCACGCGCTCGGCCTTGCCCAGCTTGGCCGAATCCACGGTTTCCATGGGCTGATCCAGCATGCGCTCGATTTCCAGCTCGACTTCATCCGGCAGCTTGGTGCCCTGAGCGGAGAAAAACTTGATGCCGTTGTCGGCATACGGATTGTGCGAGGCGCTGATGACAATACCGGCGCAGGCGTGCAGTGTGCGGGTGAGATAGGCAACTGCCGGTGTCGGCATCGGGCCCAGCAAACGGACATCCATGCCGGCGGCGGACAACCCCGCTTCCAGTGCCGACTCGAACATGTAGCCCGAGATGCGGGTGTCCTTGCCGATGATGACCTTGTCGCATGTGCTGGTGCCCAGCACTCGACCGACCGCCCAGCCCAGTTTGAGCATGAACTCCGCCGTGATCGGCGCCTCGCCGACGCGACCGCGAATACCATCTGTTCCGAAGTACTTTTTACTCACTGTTTTTCCCCTGGTAACACACTGCGTCCCTGTCTCGATATAAATTGTCCTGGACTGTATAAACGGCGGCGCCAAGTCGCTCCTGAACACACCGCACGGTAATTATTGTCGCGTTGCCCGCATCACATCAATCGACCGTCCGCACGGCCCGGCACATACGCACCGCCTGCACCGTGGCCGCGACGTCATGGACACGAATAATAGCCGCACCCAGCCAGGTGGCCAGCACCGCCAGGGCCAGACTGGGCGCCAGCCGTTGCTCCACCGGCAGATCAAGTATGCTGCCTATCAATGACTTACGTGACAATCCGACCAGCAGGGGATAACCCGACTCCGTCAGCACCGGGAGGTGTTTCAGGAGTGTGAGGTTATGCGCCACCGTTTTGCCGAAGCCGAAACCGGGGTCCAGGATCACGCGCTCACGTGGAATACCCACCCGATGACAGGCCGCCGCCCGCTCCAGCAGAAAGTCGCCCACCTCGCGCACGACATCGTCGTAGTGCGGCTGGGTCTGCATGGTGCGCGGCTCACCCTGCATATGCATCAGACAGACCGGCACGCCGGCCGCGGCGGCGGCCTGCAGGGCGCCTTCTTCACGCAGAGCGCGCACGTCGTTGATCAGCCCCGCGCCGGCCGCCACCGCGGCAAGCATGACCTCCGGCTTGCTGCTGTCGACCGAAATCACCACCGGCAATTCGCTGCGTATGGCTTCGATGACGGGAATCACCCGCGCCAGTTCTTCATCGACCGACACCGACTGCGCCC
>JBFEJM010000418.1:0-2539 GCA_041553175.1 Gammaproteobacteria bacterium
CCCTCTGCCACGGCCGACTACGAGTCGCGCATCTGCTGGGTGAACCCTTCAGCGGCGCGGTTGTCGTTCGGCATGACAGCGCCTCGGGTCGGCTGCAGGTCAACTTGAATGATGTCGGACTGGCCGGCGGTATCTGGCAAATCGAGGGCCGTCTGCAGCAGGGCTGGATTGTCAATGTGACCGCGAGACAGGTAGCGGGTGAGGCGCTGCTGGCCCTGCTGCGCCGACTCGGCTATGAAATCGAACATCAGTTCAGCGCGCAGTTGAACCTGACCGCCGAACTGCATGGGAACGCGGATGGCGTCGACACAGTGCGCTTCCATCTCGCCGGTGAGCAGATCAACTTCGCCAATGCTGTCGGCACCCAGGCCGGTGAAAAGCTCGGTATCGAGCTGCAGGGGAAGGGGTGGCGGCAGGGGGCGACCTGGCTGGCGCAGCTGGAGGCGCGCTTCGGCACTGGGGCCTTGTTTGTCGATCCGATGTATTTCGAGTTCAGTCCGGTCAATCCGGCGCATATGAAAATCGCGGGTCAATGGGCGGGTTCAAATAAGCGTTTGCAGCTGGAGTCGGTGACACTGGAACATACGGATGTGTTGCGTGCGCAGGCCGAGCTGGTGGCGAAGCTGGGGCAGGAGGCGGCGCTCGAACGTGTCTCGGTGGATATTGCGGATGCGCAGTTGCCGGCTGCCTTTGACACCTATATCCAGCCCTGGATTCGCGGTCAGCTGGGTGATGCGTTGAAAACCGCGGGCCGTTTTTCCGGGCATTACAGCAGTCGAATCGGCGGCGATACCGCGCTGCGTCTTGTTCTGGACCAGGTTGACATCGACGACCCGCGGCAGCGCTTCGGTTTTGATGACTTGTCCGGCGTTATCGACTGGGGCAGTGATAAGACGCCGCGGGTCACGGAACTTGGCTGGCAGTCCGGCAGTCTTTATAAATTGGCGCTGGGACGCACGCAGCTGGCGGTAAGAAGTCTGGGCACCAGTTTTGAGTTGCGCGAACCTGTCACGGTGCCCTTGCTCGACGGTCAACTCATGATCGACGACCTGGCCCTGAGCGATCCCGGCGGCGAGGATATGCGCTGGCGTTTCGATGGCGTGCTGACGCCGGTGTCCATGGAGACGGTTTCCGCGGCATTTGGGTGGCCGGCGTTCGGTGGGCAACTGTCCGGCATGATTCCGGCCGTGAAGTATGCCGACAAGCGCCTCGAGATCGGCGGTGTGCTGTTGGTAAAGGCCTTCGATGGTGCATTGACGGTACGCAACCTGCGCCTGGAAGAACCCTTTGGCCGGGTGCCGCGTTTATACGCGGATCTGGCACTCGAGAATCTGGATCTGGAGGCACTCACCAACACCTTTTCCTTTGGCAAGATTCAGGGGCGACTGGGCGGCTATGTGAACAAACTGCAGATGCAGGCCTGGCAGCCGGTCGCCTTTGATGCCCGTTTCGCCACCCCCGAAGATGACGATTCGCGTCATCGCATCAGTCAGCGCGCAGTGGACAATCTGTCCAGTATCGGCGGCGGCGTGGGCGGTGCACTGTCACGCAGTTTCCTGGGTATATTCGAGGAATTTCCCTATGACCGGATTGGTCTGAGCTGTCGTCTGAGAAACGGTGTCTGTGCCATGGGCGGTGTGGCGCCGGCCGCCAATGGTTACTACCTCGTGAAAGGCCGCTTGCTGCCGCCGCGCATCGATGTCGTCGGCTACGCGGATCAGGTAGACTGGCACACACTGATAGACCGATTGAAATCGGTCACGCTGGAGCAGGGTCCCCAGATTCAATAAGGGTTAAATTGAATGAATCAGGTCCTCACATTCTGGATAGGAGTATGACAATGACGACGTTGCGTATGCCCGTGGTGCTGGCACTGCTGATTTTTGTGACGGCCTGTGTGACCATCAATGTGTATTTCCCCGCCGCCGCGGCGCAGGAAGCGGCCGATCGCATCATCAATCGCGTCTACGGCACCGAAGGCGAGGGCGAGAAACCGGCCGAACCGGCGGCCCAGCCCCCGGCACAACCCCAAACTCAACCCCAGTCCAAAGCCAACAGCGTTGTCATGCTTGCAGTGGTCGGTACCCTGGATTGGCTGATTCCGCCGGCTGCGGCCGCCACGCCCGACATCGATATCCAGTCGCCGGCCATTCAGGGCATCACGGCCGGAATGCAGGCGCGTCACCCGAGTCTGGCGCCGCACTATGCCAGTGGCGCCATCGGCATGACCCGCGACGGTCAGATCATCGCGCGCGACCTCAATGCCATCCCCTTGCGTGACCGCAGCAGGGTGCAGCAACTGATCGCGGATGAGAATAAAGACCGTAATGCGCTCTATGGCGAAATCGCCCGTGCCAATGGTCACCCCGAATGGGGCGATGAAATCCGCGCCACCTTCGCCCGCCGCTGGGTCGCCAATGCACCGGGCGGCTGGTGGTATCAGGACGGCTCGGGTTCCTGGAAACAGAAGTAGAAAAGCGCTCACCGCAAAGGACGCGAAGGCGAGCAACCAAAACCAAGATCGTCGGCCACGGAAAAC
>JBFEJM010000419.1:0-2515 GCA_041553175.1 Gammaproteobacteria bacterium
CTGCCGACACCCCCCATGCTTTACATCGGAGAAGACAGATTGCCGCAACAAAAAGGGGCGATGCCCGTGTCGGCATCGCCCCTTTTCGACTTGCTCTGGTGAAATGCGATACTGGCGTTACGCAACGGCCTTGTTGGCCGCTTCACCGTGATACGCCACCACGCGCTCGACTTCGTTTTTCGAACCCAGCACCACCGGAACGCGCTGATGCAGATCGTTGGGCGTCATATCCATGATGCGTTCGCTGCCCGTGCTGCTGGCACCACCGGCCTGCTCGACAATGAAACTCATCGGGTTGGCTTCATACATCAGACGCAGTTTGCCGGTCTGGCCCTTGGCCTTGAGCTTGCTGTCCATCGGGTACATGAAGATACCGCCGCGGGTCAGAATGCGATGCACTTCGGCCACCATCGAGGCCACCCAACGCATATTGAAATCTTTCTTGCGCGGACCTTCCTTGCCCTCGATGCACTCGTCGACGTAGCGCTTGATCGGCGCCTCCCAGAAACGCTGATTCGACATATTGATGGCGAATTCCTGGGTGTCCGCCGGAATCTTCATGTCGGAATGGGTCAGAATGAATTCACCGATCGAACGGTCGAGCGTGAAGCCGTTCACGCCATGACCGGAGGTGAGCACCAGCATGGTGGTCGGCCCGTAGATGGCATAGCCGGCGCAGACCTGCCTGGTACCCGGCTGCAGAAAATCGTCGATCTTGGGATCGGTGCAGCCTTCCGGCGCGCGCAGAATGGAGAAGATAGTGCCGACGGAAACATTGATGTCGATATTGGAGGAACCGTCGAGCGGATCAAACAGGATGAGGTACTTGCCCTTGGGATACATGGCCGGGATCCGCAGCGGGTCATCCATTTCCTCGGAGGCCATGCCGGCCAGGTGACCGGTCCATTCCAGCGAGTTGACCATGACGTCATTGGAAATGATGTCGAGCTTCTTCTGGGTTTCGCCCTGCACGTTCTCGGTGTCGGCGGAACCGAGAATGCCGATCAGGCCGCCGCGGTTCACAGCACAGGCGATTTTCTTGCAGGCGGTCAGGACGTCGTTCAACAGCGAGGTGAAGTCACCGGTCGCACCGGGGATACGGCGCTGCTCTTCGATAATAAACTGGGTTAACGTGGTACCGTGGTCCATCGTTCATTCCTCGGGTCAGATATGGGGTATCGCCTGGCCGGGCCGAGACGGGCGAAAATTCAAAAGGTTATGAATAATATCAGAATATTCTGATACATAAAATGTTCACGGTAAGGACCCGCCTAACCATATGTTATCGATAGACTTCGACAGGAATATCGTCCTGCTGGCCCTGGCCTGGATCGCCTATTTAGGCCTGCATTCGGTCCTGGCCAGCGTCCCGGTCAAGGACTGGACGGCGAAACAATGGCCGGCGGCGGCCCGGCGCTATCGTCTTCATTACAACCTGATTGCGCTGGTGCTGCTGTTGCCGCTCGCGGCGTTCACGCTGACCACAAAGGGGCAGTCGCTGTGGCGTTGGGAGGGTGCCTGGAGCTGGGTGTCCGTCGGCGGGACAGTGCTGATGGTAGTGGGCTTTGCCTGGAGCAGCCGCGCCTACGACTTGCCGGCATTTCTGGGCTTGCGAAACGCGGACGGGAAGGACCAGATGGGACTTTCCACGCTGCACCGGTTCGTCCGCCACCCCTGGTACTTTTTCGGCCTGCTGTGGCTGTGGACCCGGGATATGGATACCGCGCGATTGGCCGCCGCCGTGCCGATCACGGTCTATATCTGGATCGGTTCCTGGCTGGAAGACCGCAAACTCGAACAGGAACTCGGTGAATCCTACCGGCGTTACCGGAGCTTGGTACCTGGACTGCTGCCGCGCCCCTGGCGCTACCTGAAACGCGCCGAATTCGAACAGCTGAGCGCTAGCGGGCGCCATCCAGCGCGTCGATGACCTTGTCCTCGAGCTGAATCCGGTCCGCCAGCATCTCGCCCAGATTGGACAGGTCGTCCGCCAGCTCGGTGATGCGGGCATCCAGATGCTGAACGTCGTAGCGGTCGTTGAAATCCAGAATCGCATCGGTACTGGCCGCAATCTGCGGGTAGATCTGCTCCGCCAGATTGACCACCGCCTTGCGCCGTTCCTTGTTCTCGACAATGTACCGGTACAGTTGGAAATGAGCGGTGGCCGCGTAATCGACCAGCGCCTGACAGAATCGCCGCAGCATTTCCTCGGTTTCCTCACCGGGCTTGTAGGGGCGGTTACTTGCGAGATCCGAGTACAGGGCCAAGGTCTCGTTGCGGGTGGCCACCAGCGTCGCCATCCGTTCTTTGGACCGGGCGCGACGATCGGACTGGGCGGATTGATCGATTGCCATGCGCTGCTTTCCTCTCGTTATTTGTTCCCGCACGCGTCGGTGCGGTACGTTCGTTGGGACGCGACCCGACTCCCCCTGCCAGACGGGACCGCTACCAAACTCCAGTATACGACCAGCGCCGTAAACTTGTCGCCCGTCACATTTCGAAAAAATCAGGGTAC
>JBFEJM010000420.1:0-2504 GCA_041553175.1 Gammaproteobacteria bacterium
CACCTGCTCGTCACTGACACCGGTCGCGAATTCCCGTTCGTTGACATACAGCGTGCATTGCAGTCCATCGATCGGCAGCGCAAAATCATTCGGATTCTGGATCCGCAATCGTAACTGATAGCGCTGCTCAAACAGATTCATATCGCTCATCTGAATACCAGCCAAGCCCACCATGGGAGGCTCCGGCTTATGCCCCAGATACGCACAACCGGTCGATGCCAGTATCATCATGAGCGGGATAACCATCAGTCTTAAACTACGCATCGTTTTATCCTTGCGTTGTGGTTTCGCGTCGAAGAGATTATAAACCCGGTCAGACCAGGAACCGGCAGCCCGGGAGAACCCGCAGTGACCAGCCAAGATATATGGCAATATTTCTTTCCTGATTTGCCGCCCGACAACGAACTCGTCAGCCTGTTTGGTGGCGCCCAGATTCTGACACTGCCGGCCGGTATCAGCGTCTTTACACCCGGCGCGCCCTGTCAGAACTACCTCCTGGTCGTAACCGGCAGTGTACGGGTACAACTGCTCGCGGCCAGCGGTCGCGAAGTTGTGTTGTACCATGTACGCGCCGGGGACTCCTGCGTGCTGACCACCTCCTGCCTGCTGGGGACGTCCACCTATCCCGCCGAGGGCATTACCGAAACCGACGTCACCGCGGTGGCAATGCCGACGGCGGACTTCAACCGTGCACTGGATAAGTCGGCCGCATTCCGGCAACTTGTCTTCGCCAATCTCGGCCAGCGGCTGGCGGACGTCATAGTACGCATGGAACAGGTGGCGTTTGCACCCATGGATACCCGTCTGGCTGAATCACTACTGAATCTGAGTAAGGACCAGACCACACTGAACCTCACCCATCAGACTCTGGCGGTCGAAGTGGGATCCGCTCGGGAGGTGGTATCCCGTCATCTGAAGCGGTTCGAGGATCAGGGATGGGTACGGTTGGGACGGAACAGTATCGAAGTGCTTGACCGGACGGCGCTGAGGAATCTGGCTCAGGCCCGCTGAACGTGACCGAGTCACTGAACCTCGCGGCGCCCGGCGCTAGGCTGGCGTCCTGTGCAGTTCAACCAAAGGAGAAACACCCATGAATCACAATGTTGGCACTATCGACCGTGTCGCGAGAGTCGTGCTCGGTCTCGTCCTGCTTAGCCTGGTGTTCGTCGGGCCGCAGACACCCTGGGGCTGGATCGGGGTTGTACCTTTAGCGACTGCGCTGATCGGCTGGTGTCCGGCCTACAGCATCTTCGGCATCAAAACCTGCAAAGCACCGTAATGGATCGGGGCGGCCTGCCCGCCCCGGTTCAGCTGTAGACAAGATCGACGGAATATTCGTCACCGTCCTCTTCGACCCGAATGGCATCCAGATTCGGCACCCGGTGCGCCAGATAGCGGCACAGCATGGCGATCGCACGACTGTCGTTGACGCTGAGCGCGTCGAGCAGACGTCCGATCACAAACTGCGTGCGCTGCATCTGGTTCGGGCTGCGCACCTGCTCACCATTCAGACTGATGCCCTTGTCCATATCGTCATCCATGCGCTGGACATAGGCGAACTGCATGCGGGCCAGACCGTCGCGTTTATTGAATTCATACGCCGGCGTCTCGTCCATATAGATAACAAGCGTGTCGGACATATGAAATTCAGTCCTGCGCCCGCGGTTTCATGAATTCGACTTTTACTTCCTGTGGCTTGGCTTCATACGCTTCATCGAATATCAGGTCGAACGAAAGCATGCCGCCCCGCGTGGTTGCCTGCACCTGCTTGAGATCGGGAATGCGATTGGCCAGATAGGCGCAGGTCGCGGCCGCAACCTGTTCATTGCCGTCCTGCACGGCATTGAGCAACTGCAGTGCAATGAACTGCGCACGCTGCAGGGCATTGGGCGCCTCGATCCGACGCCCATTGAGCTCGATGCCCCCATCCATACGCTGGTCGAGAAGATCAATATACTGCAGCTGATGTTCCGCCAGCGCCGTCGAGCGCCGGTACTCGAGCTGAGACATGCCATCGAGTGTCACAACCAAGGTGTCAGTCATCGTCCTGCTCTCATATCCTGTCTGGCTCTAACGGGCCCCAAGTAAGGGCGCGCCATTGTAACGTAAGGGTCGGCAGTGACCGCAACCGCAGCGATTGTGCTGTTAAACTGTCGACGAACCTTCGGGAGAGCATCATGGCCGAACCCAAACACGACGAACCTGTCTGCCTGTATTGCGGCAAGGCCTATCCGCTCGGCAGCGAGCGCTGCCCCCACTGTCAGGCACCGGCACATATCCGCCCGCAGGATCGGACGCGGCGGTTCAGAATTTTCTTCGTTCTGCTGGTATTGGCCTGCGCCGTGCTGATCCTGTGGCTGCCGCGCTGAACGGATCAACCCCGCTGCAGCAGGTCGCGCAGATCGATCACCGCCGCGTTCGCCCGCGCGATATAGTTCGCCATCGTCAGCGAGTAGTTCGCAAACAAACCGAAGCCGCTGCCATTCAAAATCACAGGGCTAAGC
>JBFEJM010000421.1:0-2486 GCA_041553175.1 Gammaproteobacteria bacterium
CTCTATGCGCAACCGGGATACGGCCCTTATGGCCCGGGACCGGGTCAAGGACCCGTCAGTCCTTAGACTGTCGCTCTTTAGGCATCCCAACTGAAAGGCGGATCACTTGATCCGCCTTTTTTCAGGCCGCGAAAAACAGGAAGCGCTGACCTGTCTCAGCCCTGACTGAATGAGGCTCCCACATCACATTGACTCTCTGATTCGGAACCACCCGCTGTATCCGCCAATGTGAAATAGAAACATGCACCATTACCGACTTTCCCTTCCGCCCAGATACGGCCACCGTGCAAATGAATGATCTTCTGAACAGACGCCAGGCCAATGCCGGTACCTTCGAATTCACCATCACTGTGCAGCCTCTGAAACGGGTCAAATAGCCGACCGGCCTGCTCTTGATCAAAACCCACACCGTTATCGCGCACGAAATAGACTGATCCAGTTCCTGACTGCTGGACACCGAAATCAACATGGGCAAGCGGATTGCTTGCTGTGAATTTCCAGGCATTGCCGAGTAGATTGGAGACCACCACCGCTAGCATTCGCTTATCGCCGTCGACTTCCATAGCGGGTGTTATGTGTATCTTAACTTGACGCGATGGAGCGGTTTCCCTGAGTCCAACCGCAATTTCAGTGGCCAACATCGACAAATCGACCCGCTCGTGTTGAACCTGATCCGAGCGAATTCGCGACAGCGCCATAAACCCATCGATCAACTCGTCCATGCGTGAACATGCCACGCGAATCCGCTGCAAGTAATTCCTACCTTGCTGATCGAGAGAATCGTCGTAATCTTCCTGCAACACCTGCGCGAACCCGCTGATACCCCGAAGCGGAGAGCGAAGATCATGCGAGACCGAATAGCTGAAGGCGTCGAGTTCGCGATTGACCTCGACGAGTTCCGCATGACTGGCGCGCAAGTGCTCCTCGACCGCTTTCCGATCCGCTATTTCCTTCTCAAGCAGTCTATCCTTTCTCAGGATCACCCGCATATCATGCAGGCGTCTTTGACTCAGGACGCGCACTTTGGCAATCAAGTAACCAAACACCATACCCACGATCGTGGGTATGGCGTACATTATCGGCGTGATCCTGGAGAACGGGATCTCGAGTGCAACCATCATCTGTGCAGAGGCGAACATGAACACAAGTGCAATCGAGCCGACAATATAGAAAACGAAGGTGTTAACCTCAGCGGCCACAGGCGGCTGGCTTGCTGGCGCATCATGCGCTATCGCTTCCGAGGCTCCACTGTACACGCGATTCTGAACGTCAGAAATACCGCTGAGGCTTTCGGCCAACCGCATCTGCCGCTGGTGGTAGAGATTGATATTGGCAATGTAGGCACCACCCAGCACGCCAAGCAGGCTGGGTAGAAAAACATGTCGGAACCTGAATCGGTCTAATGGGATTTCCAGAATAATATACATCTGCACTGCTGCCATCGTCAGCACCACAGCGGAAACGACAAGTATATAGAACAAATAGACGCTGATCGGGTAACGATGCTGCATCGACTCACTTCTCCAAACCTATTAACGGGCGAAACAGTGTGGATGATCTATTTATACTTTAGCCGTAAAACCCAGAAGGGATCATCCCTACAGCTCGATTTTCAACGTAAACCGGCCACTTGATCTGCGATTCCCAGGAAGATCAATGCCTCCGGCTTCAGCTGGGCGCGTGCCTGCGCCAGAATTCGTTGCTCCTGTTCCGGCGACAGCAGTGCGCGATAGTCTCCCACCCTGCCCTGACGGATCAGACCGCCCGGTTTGAACTGATGCTTACCGTCATCGCCCTGTCGGGTAAATTTGTCAGCATGCTTCTTCATCCAGTCGAAGCTGCACTGTTCCAGAATAATCGGGCGGCGATCGGCGTCTATCGACAAGCCCAGAAATGCCGCGATACGATCGATACTCGCCGGCAGGTCACGTTTCATGTCTTCATAGCGCAGCCACAGCAGGTTGGGATGATTTCGATATGGCCACCAGCTCTGCACATTGCGGTACCAGGTACCGATGGCGAGCCAGTCCTCGAAGTAGGCGTCGAACGACTCCGGCCTGGGGATGCCGACGCGGGCGCGCATCTCATCGGTGAAGTCCAGCAGATGATGATAGAAGCTCACGCAGCAATCGCGCGGATCACGCGAGGTCAGCACGATGCGTGCGACCTCGACGCCGCCGGGTGTCTGGGGATAGGTACAGTGGGTCTTGAACAGGCGCGGATCGGGCATGGCCTCGTACTGTGCCAATCTATCCTGCCAGGATATTCCCACGCGCGGCCGCTCCAGCCAGGGCACGACTGCATCGATGGAGGAAAAGCCGGCATCACCGCCGCTGTGCAGCTGATACAGGATCTGCTGCATCCAGGTCGTGCCGGCCTTGGGCGGCGTGGTGATCAGTACGTCGGTCGAACGCGGCCGAAAATGCGCCAGTATCTGCGGGTCATGGGTTGGAGAGGCTTCGCCCCAACGCGAGTCCAATGTCTCC
>JBFEJM010000422.1:0-2485 GCA_041553175.1 Gammaproteobacteria bacterium
GCTGGCCCGGCGCCCCTTGATCCCCGCGTCCATGGCGCAGGTCCCAACCAGGTACACTACCGGTATCTTGAGCGTGGGCCCCCACTGCTCGTCCCAACGGCTCTCATCTTTGACCGGCCGCGCATTCAGGCCGACCCGCCGACCTTGTCTTTATCGCAGCCGCTGGTGGAAGTGCGGCCGGACTGGGACCGTGCCGCCGAACTGGGCATGACCGCCGAAGACGTCGGCTTCGCCGTGGCCGCGCTCACCGACGGCGCCTTCGTCGACGAGTTCCTGATGAGCGACGACAAGATCGACATCTACCTCTACAGCGACGTCGGTACCGGCGCCACCCTCGACCGGCTGGCGCAGCTTCCGGTCTACACGCCCAGCGGCGCGAGTATTCCGCTGGCGTCGATCGCGCGCATCACGGAAACCGTTGACACCAGCACCATCCGCCGCCTCGACGGCCGCCGCACGGTCACGCTCAACATCATTCCGCCGACGGGCATCGCACTGGAGACCGATGTCGAAATCGTGCGCGACGACGTGGTCAGCTATCTGCGCGCGACCGGCGCCATTCCCGCCAACGTGAGCGTGGCCATCTCCGGCGCCAGTGACCAGCTCCAGGCAACCCGCGAGGCGCTGTTCGGCAACTACATCGTCGCGCTGGCCATCATCTATCTGCTGCTGGTGGCCATCTTCACCCACTGGGGCTACCCGCTGCTGATCATGCTCACCATTCCGCTCGGCGTGGCCGGCGGCATCGTGGGGCTGTGGCTGTTCAACGCCGTGGGCGGTCTGTTCGGCGTGCACCAGGCCTTCGACATGATCTCCATGCTGGGCTTTCTCATTCTCATGGGCACGGTGGTGAACAACCCCATTCTGATCGTGCATCAGGCCATGAGTAATGTGCGCAAGGCCGGCATGGGCGCGCGGGCGGCCGTGCGCGACGCGGTCGAGACGCGCCTGCGGCCGATCGCCATGTCGACGCTGACCACCGTCTGCGGCCTGGCACCGCTGGTGCTGTTGCCCGGCGAAGGCACCGAACTCTACCGCGGTGTCGGCGTGATCGTGCTGTTCGGCCTGCTCGGCACCGCCATCGTCACCCTCACCTTCCTGCCGGCGCTGACGGTGATGATTCTGGGGTGGAGCGAGACGCGGAAACACCCGCCGCGGCACAGCCCCTGAATCGCTCGCGGGTTCCTTGGTTGTGGGCCTCAAGTCGTTATTCGCCACGCGGAATCTTTAACTTCCCAACGAATCGCCGGCGATCCACTGCGGGCATTCGGCAACTGAGGAACCACTCTGACAGACGCAATCAGCCTCCCGTCCAGACTGGCGTGTTGCCGACCCTCTCCAATAAGTAATCGATGAAGATCCTGACTTTAGCGGTAAGTACATTGGATTTCGGATAGACGAGCCATAAGGCCGCCTGGTCGTGTACCTCGTAGTCGGGCAGAACACGCACCAGCGAACCGTCGGCAAGCTCGCGATGCACACTCCACACTGCGTTCATCGAAATGCCGGCGCCCGCCAGGGTCGCGATCTTCTGACTCAATCCGTCATCGATGATGAGCCGGCACCCGGCCTGCCGCGGATTGAATTCCCCTGCCCTGCCATCGCGTCCGACCAGCGGACTCGGCGCCTGATCTTTGAATGCGATCAACTGGTGTGTCGCAAGGTCATTCGGATGTTCGGGCGTTCCATGTTGTTTCAGATAGTCCGGCGACGCACACAGGATGCGCATGTCGTCCGCCAGTTTGCGCGCCTTCAGGCTGCTGTCGGGGAGCGCGGCATTGCGCAACGCCAGATCGAAGCTGCCCTGAATGAGATCGAACTCCATGTCCGTAAGGCGCAGGTCGAGACTGATCCCCGGATGCAGCGCCAGAAACTCGGGCAGAATCGGCGCGATATAGAGTTGAGCAAAGGTGCTCGGCGCGGTGAACCTCAGGGTACCGGTCGCCGTCACCTCGCCGCGCCCCAATGCGGCCTGGGCGGCATCCTCCTGGGCGAGGATCTCCCGGGCATAGGGCAGGAACTCCGCCCCCTCCAGTGACAGGGCCACCTTGCGCGTCGAACGGCGTAACAGATCGGCCCCCAGCGTTTTTTCGAGCTTCGCCAGCCGGGCGCTGGCCACGGCCGGCGCCATGCCCAACTCACGGCCGGCGGCACTGATGTTGAGTTTGTCCGCCGCGAGAACAAACAGCCGGACGCTTTCGGTGTCCATACAATTATATCCATTTGGCGAATACTGAACTCCAGAATATGGCATTTATTTATATTTTGCGAATCATTATCGTACGTCACAGCACCCCAACACCCACGCACGGGAGACGTCCGATGAGAGCAATGGTCCTTAACGCCTATGGCGACAATGCCGCATTCCAGTCGGCCGAGCTGCCCCGCCCCCCGGTAAAAGTCGGACATGTGGTGGTGCGTATCGCCGCGACCAGCGTCAACACGGTCGATACCATGATCCGTCAGATGGGCAAGGACCTGCCCC
>JBFEJM010000423.1:0-2478 GCA_041553175.1 Gammaproteobacteria bacterium
AGCCGTAACCGCTGCTGCTCATGTCGTTTTCGTCAATGCCCATCAGACCGAACGAGAGGATCTTGCGGACATAGTCACGCGTCTCTTTGGGCAGATACTTCTTGGTCTCATCCATGAGCAGGGGACTCATAATCCCTTGGTCCTCGGTTCGAGTCCGAGCGGGCCCACCACCTTTTCCATTTATAACGCAGGTTAACTAGTAAGTGGCTGTAGCCGAAGCCGACAGAACCACGCGGTAAGATAGCCGCCATGTCGGCGCACAATTTTAGGAGATTGTTCTAAGTCACGGATCTCTATAAAGGGCCCCGGCAGACACCCTGGCGCGATTGTCGGGGTTTCTTATACACAGCGGAACGTCAATATTATGACCTCTCTGTGACACCGCCTTCGGCGTTGACCAAATACAGTGACTTGCCGCTAACCCATTGAATAAAATAATTTAAGATACCCTGGTCATAATTTGGTCATTTTAACAACGGATGAGGTGCAGCACGGCTTTGGCAGAGTTGACCCCAAAGAGTCCACAAAGTTATCCACAGGTTTTGTGGATAACCGGGTCAGCCCCGACCGCACCGAAAACGGCCTAACCGCCTGCCGCCGAACCCGGCAACACAACCCGCATTCCAGCCTGACTTTGAGCACTCGATGTGTCGCTGATCTCCCTTCGTAATGTACAACTCGATTTCGGTGGTCACCCGCTGCTGGACTGTGCCGACCTGACCCTGGAGGCCGGTGAACGGGTGTGCCTGATCGGCCGCAATGGCACCGGCAAGTCCACTCTAATGAAACTGATTGCCGGCGACATTCGCCCGGATGACGGCAGTGTCGACCGGCGCCAGGGGTTGCGCTGTGCCCGCCTGAACCAGGAAGTGCCGGACGACATATCCGGCAGTCTGTTCGATGTCATCGCCGGCGGACTCGGTGATGCCGCGCCGATGCTGTCCCGCTACCATCACGCCACGCTGGCGGTGACGCAGGATGCGACCCCTGAAGCCCTGAACGAACTCGAACGCGCCCAGCATGAACTGGAAAGTCGCGACGGCTGGCGCTGGGAACAGCGCGTCGAGGCGGTGCTGTCGCGCCTGCAACTGGACCCCGACCGCAATTTCGAGACGCTATCCGGCGGCCTCAAGCGCCGCGCCCTGCTGGCCCGCGCGCTGGTGATCGAGCCGGAGCTGCTTCTGCTCGACGAGCCGACCAATCATCTCGACCTCGCCGCCATCGACTGGCTGGAGGAGTTCCTGCTCGACTTCAACGGCACGCTGTTGTTCGTGACCCATGACCGCACCTTTCTGCAGCACCTCGCCACCCGCATCATCGAACTGGATCGCGGCCGGCTAACCAGCTGGGACTGCGACTACCTGACTTACCTGGAGCGCAAACAGGCCGCGCTGGAGGCCGAAGCGCAGCAGAACGCCCTGTTCGACAAGCGCCTGTCACAGGAGGAAGTCTGGATACGCCAGGGCATCAAGGCCCGCCGCACCCGCAATGAGGGCCGTGTGCGCGCGCTGGAGAAAATGCGCGCCGAGCGGCGGGCACGGCGTGAACGCGAAGGCACCGCCAAGCTGCAGATCCAAGAGGCCGAGCGCTCCGGCAAGCTGGTCGCCGAGGTCGATGACATCAGCTATGCCTGGGGCGATACCCAGGTCGTGCGCGATTTCTCCACCACGCTCATGCGCGGCGACAAGATCGGCATCATCGGCCCGAACGGCTCCGGCAAGACCACGCTGCTGAAGTTGCTGCTGGGACAACTGCAGCCCGACAGCGGCCGAGTCAAACTGGGAACAAAGCTGGAGATCGCCTATTTCGATCAGTACCGCAGCGAAATCGATCCCGACAAGACCGTGCTCGACAACCTCGCCCAGGGCAGCGAGATGGTCACGATCAACGGGCAGAGCCGGCATGTGATCTCGTATCTGCAGGATTTTCTGTTCGCGCCCGAACGGGTCCGCCAGCCGGCCGTCAGTCTGTCCGGCGGCGAACGCAATCGTCTTCTGCTCGCGCGCCTGTTCACCAGGAACTTCAATGTCCTGGTGCTGGACGAACCGACCAACGACCTGGACATGGAAACGCTGGAGCTGCTGGAAGAACGCCTGCTCGACTATCAGGGCACCTTATTGCTGGTCAGCCATGATCGCGCCTTTCTCGATAACCTGGTGACCAGCACCTTTGTCTTTGAAGGCGACGGACAGGTGAACGAGTATGTCGGTGGCTATGAGGACTGGCTGCGCCAGCGCCGCGACGCGCCCGCGCGGAAACAGGACATCAGTCGTACACCCGCAGCGGCCAAGCCCGACACCGCAGCCACCACCGTCCCGCGCCCACGCAGCAAGCTGAGCTACAAGGAACAGCGCGAACTGGAACAATTGCCGGCCTTGATCGAAAAACTCGAGCACGAGATGCAGGACATTCAGACCCGCATGACGTCGCCCGAATTCTATCGCCAGACCGGCGATGCGATCGCGGAAACATGCACGC
>JBFEJM010000424.1:0-2476 GCA_041553175.1 Gammaproteobacteria bacterium
CCAGCAGCGCGACGGCGTCGGAGAGATCCACCTTCCCGCCGGTGTCGGAGTCGCCGCCTCGGATCGCGACGAGTCAGCGCACTTCGGGCAGGCCGGAATGGTCACGGTTTCATAGAAATGCATCTGCTCGCCGCAGTCATTGCATTCGAGTACACCGGCGCCGGTGATCTCACCCGTCTTATAAGTGTTGTGAACTTCCATCGTGCGCTCGAACTCCGCCAGTTCGATTTTGGTGCGGTCGGCGACGCTCAGCAGCACATCCAGCAGACGATCCTCGACCTGAGCGATGTCGAATTTGAACCAGTCGGCGAACTCGCGGCCGGAATCGGCCAGATAATGGGTTGCTTCTTCCATGTCGCGTTTGATCCAGCCGCCGATCTTCTCCGCCTCCTCGGCGGTGATCTCGCCCAGTTCGACGGCCTTCTGGCTCGCGCTCTTGATGCCGTCTTCGAGGGTCGGGATGCCCTTGTCCTCGGCGTCCTCCATCAACTCCTGGATACGTTCCAGCATTCGGTTGTAGGCGGCAGTCAGACGTTCGGCGGGGGTGGGGTGCTGTTCGTTCATAGAGTCACCACAGGGCTGATGGGGGCAAGTCGGTGGATTTCATACATATTGATAGTGTGGTCCATTCGGGCGACAAGGGGAAGCGCTGGCGGAACGGGTGGCGATTGTGGCGCACTCGCCGGCTACGGTATCCTTCGCGCTTTGAAGTCAGCCACTTGAAGTGAGTCGGATGGAAGAGTTCTATCAGCCCGATGCCATCGAGCGCGAGGCCCAGGGGTACTGGGAGGGTCATCAGACCTTCCGCGTCGTCGAGAATACGAGCCGCGAGAAATTCTATTGCCTGTCGATGTTTCCCTACCCGAGCGGGCGCTTGCACATGGGCCATGTGCGCAACTACACCATCGGTGACGTGATCGCCCGTTTTCAGCGCATGCAGGGCAAGAACGTCCTGCAGCCGATGGGCTGGGACGCCTTCGGCCTGCCGGCCGAGAACGCGGCCATCAAGCACCAGGTGCCGCCGGCCAAGTGGACCTACGAGAACATCCATTACATGCGCGACCAGCTCAAGCGCCTCGGCTTCGGCTACGACTGGCAGCGCGAGATCGCCACCTGCCGGCCCGAATACTACCGCTGGGAGCAGTGGCTGTTCACCCGACTGATGGAAAAGGGTCTGGTCTATAAAAAGACCGCGGCGGTGAACTGGTGTCCGCACGATCTGACCGTGCTGGCCAACGAACAGGTGATCGATGGCTGCTGCTGGCGCTGCGACACGCCGGTCGAGCGCAAAGAGATTCCGCAGTGGTTCATGAAGATCACCCAGTACGCCGACGAACTGCTGGCCGAGCTGGACACGCTCGATGGCTGGCCGGATGCCGTGCGCACCATGCAGCGCAACTGGATCGGCCGCTCGGAAGGACTGGAGCTGGATTTCGCCGTCGAGGGTCGCAGTGAACAGCTGACCGTCTACACCACCCGCCCGGATACACTCATGGGCGTGACCTATGTCGCGGTCGCCGCCGAGCACCCGCTGGCGCTGGAAGCGGCGGCGAAGAATCCGCAGCTGAGCGCGTTCATCGACGAGTGCCGCCACGCCGCCGTCAACGAAGCGGCCATGGAGACCATGGAGAAGCGCGGTATGGCCACCGGCTTCAACGCGCTGCATCCCATCACCGGCGAACCGGTTCCGATCTGGGTCGCCAATTTCGTACTCATGAGCTACGGCACCGGTGCGGTCATGGCCGTGCCCGCGCATGATCAGCGCGACTTCGAGTTCGCGCAGAAATATGGACTCGACATCAAGCAGGTGATCTATCCGGCGGACGGTTCCGACGCGAGCGTTGCCGAGGCCGCCTATACCGAAAAAGGCGTGCTGAAAAATTCCGCCGCCTTTGATGGGCTGGATTTTCAGGGTGCCTTTGATGCCATCGCCAAGCATGTCGAACAACACAAGTGCGGTCAGCGCCGGGTGAACTTCCGTCTGCGCGACTGGGGTGTGTCACGCCAGCGTTACTGGGGCGCGCCGATCCCGGTCATCAACTGTCCCGCCTGTGGCGCCGTGCCGGTGCCGGAAGATCGCCTGCCGGTGGTGCTGCCGGAGGATATCGCCTTTGACGGCATCGGTTCGCCGATCAAGAAAATGCCCGAGTGGTATCAGACCCAGTGTCCAAAATGCGGCGCAGCCGCGGAACGCGAGACCGATACCTTCGACACCTTTATGGAGTCGAGCTGGTATTACGCCCGTTTCGCCAGCCGCGACTGCGGCACCCGCATGCTGGACGAGCGCGCCGACTACTGGCTGCCGGTGGATCAGTATATCGGCGGCATCGAGCATGCCATTCTGCATCTCCTGTATGCGCGCTTCTTTCACAAACTGCTGCGCGATGCCGGCCTGGTCAAATCCGACGAACCGTTCGCGAAACTGCTCACTCAGGGCATGGTCGTGGCCGAGACCTATTTCGCACACGACGCCGAC
>JBFEJM010000425.1:0-2473 GCA_041553175.1 Gammaproteobacteria bacterium
AGCGCCTGCTTCTTGCCATAAAAGAGATTCAGATCCTTTATCTCGAGGCAGATGTCCTCGTCGTCGAGGTTCCGCGTCTCGATGCCCGCCCGCAGAATGTCGGGGTCCACGGCATGGGTCGGTACGGTACGTTCGCTCATGGCATTGTCTCTGGCAGTCATCGTTCAGGTTTGCGCACGCGGCGCTCAGTTATCCAGCGCGCGGTATTTTTCCCGCAGCCGGTTGCGGATGGTGATGGCGGCGATATTCAGCACTACAATCACCAGTACCAGCAGCAGTGCCGTCGCATACACCAGCGGCCGCGCCGCTTCCACGTTCGGGCTCTGGAAGCCCACGTCATAGATATGAAATCCCAGATGCATGAATTTGCGTTCCAGATGCAGGAACGGCGCGTTGGTGTCGAGTGGCAGCGACGGCGCCAGTTTGACCACACCGACCAGCATCAGCGGCGCGACTTCGCCGGCCGCCCGCGCCACCGCCAGGATCAACCCGGTCATCATGGCCGGACTGGCCATCGGCAGCACTGTGCGCCACAGCGTCTCGGCCTTGGTCGCGCCCAGGGCCATACTGCCTTCGCGGATGGCCTTGGGAATGCGCGCAAGGCCTTCCTCGGTGGCGACGATCACCACCGGCACGGTCAGCAGCGCCAGTGTCAGCGAGGCCCATAAAATACCCGGCGTGCCGAAGGTGGGCGCCGGCTGTGCCTCGGGAAAGAACAGTTGATCGATATTGCCGCCGAGGAAATAGACGAAGAAGCCCAGACCGAATACACCGTAGACGATCGACGGCACGCCGGCGAGGTTGTTCACGGCAATGCGGATGATGCGGGTGACGACGCCCTGCTTGGCGTACTCGCGCAGATACAGCGCGGCAATGACACCGAATGGCGTGACGAAAATCGACATCAGGATGACCATGAGCACGGTGCCGAAGATGGCCGGGAAAATGCCGCCTTCGGTATTGGCTTCGCGCGGTTCCTCGGTCACGAAGTTCCAGACGTTGCCGGCATAGGCCCCCAGCTTGTCGAATACACTCATGGCATTCGGCCGAATGAGATGCACCACCTTGGCCAGAGAGATATCGACCACGCGACCGTCCTGGGTCTCGACGCCGATACTGTCGCGGCGGATGTCCTCGTACAGCGCGTTCAATGATCGCTGCAGCACTTCGTATTCGGCCTGCAGTTCGTTGCGCTCCCGCTCGATGCCGGCCAGCGCCTCGGGATCGTCCCGACCTTCGAGTTCGAGCCCGCGGGCCCGCAGCCGCAGGCGTTCCAGCCGGTAATTGATGCTGCCGATGGCATCGCGTTCGATGTCGCGGATCTGCGCGAAGATGTCGTTGGCACGCGCCATATGCTGATCCAGCGCGGCCCATACGTCAGTGCCGGTGGCAACCACCGTGCCGGCCTCGCGCACCTCGCGCAGATAGCCGTAGAAGTTGCCCCACTCGCGCCGCTCGATGGCGACCAGGTCGAGCGGATAACTGACATTCTTGATACCGGTTTCCAGCAGCCAGCGGAAATCCAGACCGCCGATGTCGCGGTTGCCGATTTTCAGCAGATCGCGGCGCAGGGTCTCGACACCATCCGGTACCGCGACACCCGCGCCCAGCAGGCGCTCGCGCCCGACCGCCTCCGATTCGCGGATCTCACCGATCAGCCGCAGCGCCGTGCCGTCGGCCTCGACATAGTCGATCTGCGCCAAATCCGCCGGCCAGAAATGTCCCAGCCCGCGCAGCGCGATCAACCCAAGCAGACCGGCGACCATGATCAGACTCATGCTGACCGCGGCGGCATTCAGCCAGATCCAGGGGGAACCGCTTTTGAACCAGCTCTTCATGGCATCCTCACAGCGATGCGTACTTGCGGCGCAGGCGCTGGCGCACCATTTCCGCGGCGGTGTTGAACAGGAAGGTGATCATGAACAGCACCAGCGCGGCCAGGAACAGAATGCGGTAATGACTGCCACCGACTTCCGATTCCGGCATCTCCACGGCGATGTTGGCCGACAGGGTACGCATGCCCTGGAAGATGCTCATATCCATCAGCGGCGTATTGCCGGTCGCCATCAGTACGATCATGGTCTCGCCGACTGCGCGACCCAGACCGATCATGACGGCCGAAAAGATACCGGGGCTGGCGGTCAGCAACACCACCCGCACCAGCGTCTGCCAGGGTGTCGCGCCCAGGGCAAGCGAGCCGTTGGTCAGATGGCGCGGCACATTGAAAATGGCGTCTTCGGCAATCGAGAAGATGGTCGGAATGACGGCAAAACCCATGGCCAGCCCCACCACCAGCGCATTGCGCTGATCGAAGCCGATGCCGAATTCGGTTCGCATCCAGGTGCGCATATCGCCATTGAACAACACCGCTTCCATGGTCCCGCTCAGGCCGAAGCACAACCAGCCGAGCAACAGCAGCACCGGCACCAGCAGCAGCGCCTCCCAGCCATCCGGCACCCGATGGCGTATAGCG
>JBFEJM010000426.1:0-2472 GCA_041553175.1 Gammaproteobacteria bacterium
GCGCCGCGCGCGGCCTCGGCATCACCGCCACAGGCGCGAATATCGTCGAGTATCCATTCCTCGTGGCCGACTTCCTCTTCGATGTATTCCCCGAGCGCCTTGCGCAACCAGTTCATGCGGTCCGGCAGGCGATAGCCGCAGCCCATCAGCAGCGGCACGGTATGCCGCACATGGTGATAGGCCTGACCGAGAAAGGTCACATATTGCTCGCGGGTAACGTCGCCCTGCAGCGCGTGCTGCAGAATGGGAATGGCGAGAAACTCCCGGCGGCTGGCCTCGGTCTCGGCCAACAGCCGGTCATAGACGGAACTCACATCAGACTCCCGCGTAGAGATGTTCAATTTGTGTGGCATAGTGGTTCTCGATGGCAGTGCGATTGACCGCTCCGGTGGCGTTGGCCAGTCCGTTGCGCGGGGAAAAAGGTTCGTCGACGACCGTCCAGGCCTGCACCCGCGCATAATCGGGCAGACGCTGATTGGTCGCCTCGATGGCACGTGACACTTGTTCCGATGATGTGTGCGGGTGCGGCACGATCACGCCGACACTGAACGGTCGGCCCGAACCGAACACCACCGCCTGCAGAATCGCGCCACTGCCGGTCAGTTCGCTCTCCACCCACTCGGGTGCGACATTACGGCCGAAAGCCGTTGCGAAAGCGGTTTTCTTGCGTCCGGTAATGAACAGATAGCCGTCGGCATCGAGGTAACCGAGATCACCGGTCGGCCAATAACTCGCCGCTGGCGTTACCGCGCCGAGATAACCCGAGAACAGGTTGCCTGCGACTTCGATCTCGCCATCCGCCGCAATGCGCACGCGCACATGCGGCAGTGGACGCCCGACACTGCCGGTACGTTCATCGCCCGGTCGGTTGAGACTCACCACCGACGCGGACTCCGACAGACCATAACCCTCAAAGACCGGCAGGCCGAACGCACGGGCGCGCTCGATCAGTGCCGGCGAGGTCGGTGCACCGCCCACGGCAATGAATCGCAGCGACGCCGGCAATGTCACACCGGCGGCGCGCGCCTCCACCAGCAGCTTGAGCAATTGCGGTACCAGGATGATTGAGGTCGGTGCGTAACGATGCAATGCCTCGAGCAGCCGTTCCGGCTGTACGCCGCTGGAACCCTGCATGCCGCAACTGGCCAGATCGGGCACGCAGGCCAGACCGCCGCTGGCAAGCGGCGCGTACAGACCGCCGATATTTTCCAGCAGCGTACTCAAGGGCAACAGCGCCAACGTGCGATCATCGATGCCGGCCTTCAATGCGTCGCTCAGACCCAGTGTGACCCGTTCGATGACATCACCCCTCAGACACACGCCTTTGGGTTGCCCGGTGGTGCCCGAGGTGTAGGTCAATTTGGCCGTAGCGGCCGGCAGCGCCGTGGCTGGAGCGGTGTCGCACGCATAGACGAACAATTCGCGACCGGCCAGCGAGCGACGCTTGGCTGATGCGCCTTGCAGCAAGCCGCTGATGCGTTCGGGTTGGTCGGTGACAATCAGATCCGGCGCGGCATCGGCGAGCAGATGTTCAATCTGTGCCGCGGAGAAAAAGGTCGGAACGGGAATCGCGGTCACACCGCGATACTGCAGCGCGAGATCGGTCAATGCCCAGGCGCACCCGTTCGCCAGCAGAAAGGCGACACGCCGACCTTCCAGTTGCAGCGCCAGCGCCTCGATCTGCGCCCAGAGTTCGGCATAATTGAATGCACCGTCGGCATCGATCAAGGCAGTCGCGGTCGGACGCTGACGGGCATGGCTGGCGATATGCGCCAGAATAGTCTTCATCGACCGGCCTTGACCTTGGACTGCGCAAACGGCGCTGCCGCGTGGCGCCGCGCCTGCTCCAGCAGCGTCTCCAGCATGGGTTGACGCACATTGGCGCTTGTCATCAATTTGTTGTGACCCGCCTCGATATCGCCGACGCACACCGAAGGACCGGCGGCGTAATAACTGCCCCAATGCTGACCGTCATCGGCCAGGCGGGCGGGATCGGCGGGCGCGAGCGCGATTGGATTGAGACCGAGCCGGCCGAAGGCGTTGATCAGCGGCGTCACCGCCGTGAACAGGACCCAGCGATAGCCGGCGTTGTGCAGGAACATCGTGACCGCCGCAATTACCCAGCGCGCCTGACCTGGGCTGGCCAGGGCCAGATTGCCGACCTCGACAATCTGCTCCCGCTTGACCGGTTCGGCCCAATGCGCCCCGATGAGCCGTTCCAGCGGCTGGTCGAGATATTGTTCGGAGAACAGCGCCCGACCCTGGCCGTCACGGAATCCCGCCACACCGAGCAACTCGGAATGCCGGGTGAACGCCAGGAGCGTCGGGTAGAAGCTTCGAATATCCGCGCCGTAGCTGCGCTTGAACACCTGATGCACAAACTGCTCAGGCGTGCGCCGATCCGGGTGCTCGGCATCCAGCACCCGCAACGTAATGGGGTTCTGGAGTTCGGTCAGGAGGGGCTCGACGCCC
>JBFEJM010000427.1:0-2463 GCA_041553175.1 Gammaproteobacteria bacterium
CACGCCGACTTCGGCGGCGAAGTGGAACGCGTACTGTCCATGGTCGACTCGGTGCTGCTGCTGGTCGATGCCGTCGACGGCCCCATGCCGCAGACCCGCTTCGTCACCCAGAAGGCACTGGCGCGCGGCCTCAAACCCATTGTCGTCATCAACAAGGTCGACCGTCCCGGCGCCCGTGCACATTGGGTGTTGGATCAGACCTTCGACCTGTTCGACCGCCTCGGCGCCACCGAAGAGCAGCTGGATTTCCCGGTCGTCTACGCCTCCGGTCTGAACGGCTATGCCGGCGCCACCGAAGACGTCCGCGAAGGCGACATGAATTATCTGTTCGAGACAATCGTCGACAAGGTGCATCCGCCGCAGGTGGATATGGAAGGCCCGTTCCAGATGCAGATCTCGCAACTCGACTACAACAGCTATGTGGGCCTGATCGGCATCGGCCGCATCGTCCGTGGTCGCGTGAAAACCAACAGTCAGGTCACCATCGTCGACCGCGAAGGCCATCGCCGCAATGGCCGCATTATGCAGATTTTCGGTTTCCTCGGCCTGCAGCGCATCGAAGTGCCGGAAGCCAACGCCGGCGACATCATCGCCTTCAACGGCATCGGCGAGCTGTATATCTCCGATACCCTGTGTGACCCGAACGCGGTCGAGGCGCTGGTCCCGCTGTCGGTCGATGAACCGACGGTGAGCATGACCTTCCAGGTCAACAACTCGCCCTTCGCCGGCAAGGACGGCAAGTTCGTCACCTCGCGTCAGATCAAGGAACGCCTCGAACGCGAACTGCTGCACAACGTCGCCCTGCGCGTGAAAGAGACCGACGACCCGGACAAGTTCCGCGTCTCCGGCCGCGGCGAACTGCATCTGTCGATCCTGATCGAGAACATGCGCCGTGAAGGCTATGAGCTGGGCGTATCGCGACCGGAGGTCATTTTCCGCGACGTCGACGGCCATCGCGAAGAACCGTTCGAACAGCTCACCGTGGACGTCGAAGAGCAGCATCAGGGCACGGTCATGGAACGCCTCGGCATGCGCGGCGGCGATCTCAAGGACATGCTGCCAGACGGCAAGGGCCGCGTGCGCATCGACTACATCATTCCCTCGCGCGGACTGATTGGCTTTCGTACCGAGTTCCTCACCGCCACTCAGGGTACGGGGCTGATCTACAGTGTGTTCGACCACTATGGTCCGGTACGCAAGGGTGAATTCGGCAGTCGCCTGAACGGTGTGCTGATCGCCAATGCGCCTGGCAAGGCGCTGGCCTATGCGCTGTTCAATCTGCAGGATCGCGGTCGCCTGTTCATCGGTCACGGTGAAGAAGTCTACGAGGGCATGGTCATCGGCATTCACTCGCGCGACAACGATCTGGTGGTGAATCCGCTCAAGGCCAAGCAGCTGACCAACATCCGTGCCGCCGGCACCGACGAGGCGCTGACGCTGTCACCGCCGATCCGCATGACGCTGGAACAGGCGCTGGAATTCATCGACGAAGATGAACTGGTGGAAGTGACACCGAATCACATCCGCCTGCGCAAGAAATTCCTCAAGGAACAGGACCGCAAACGCGCCTCGCGCGCCGCCGAGGCCTGAGCGAATGTGATCGCGATCCTGTGGCTGCCGCGCATCCACAGGATCCCATCGCGCGGCAAGCCGCCGGGCTGTTCAGTGCGCGGACTTTGCGCTAGTCTCGCCGTCGGCATTCACACCTGGAGGTAGCAATGGCTGCAAACGGCAGGCGGGTTGTTGTCGCCGATGACGAACTGATGTTGCGTCAGGTTCTCAAAGCCATCCTGGCAGAGGGCAAATTCGACGTCGTCGGTGAAGCCACCAACGGTAGCGAAGTATTGCCGAAGTGCCAGAAACACCGACCCGACATTCTCTGCCTCGATATCAATATGCCAAAAAAGGACGGCATCGAGGCCCTGCGTGAGCTGCATGCTGAACTGCCCGATATCCAGGTGGTCATGATCAGCGGCAATACGTCTTCCGACAAGGTCAAAGAAGCCATCAGCCTCGGTGCCAAAGGTTTTATCGTCAAACCCTTCAACGCGAATCAAGTGTTGACGCGCATGCTGCAGCTGTTCGGCACCGCGCCGGAAGATGCGTGAGAGACGCATCAGATTCGCCCACCCGAGTTACTCATCACCGCATAATCGCCAAATCCCTGCCGGCGATGCACAGCAAAATCACAGCCGATGTTATCGACCACTGAGCAACAACGAAGTGCGCTGATCATAGCCGGCTTCGGCCTGCTGCTGCCGACCCTGGCATGGGTGATGGGCAGTGGATATCGGTTCGCCCGCTGGATCGGGCATTACGCACTGCTGACCTATCAGGAATTTCTGCCCGCCAGCGCGCTTCCGGAGATGCTGGCCGTCTATCTGTATTGGCTGCTGATGGGACTGACGCTGGCGATGCTGAGACTGTGGGACCGACGCGTTTTTGCGCTCGGCGTCGTCATTC
>JBFEJM010000428.1:0-2460 GCA_041553175.1 Gammaproteobacteria bacterium
TGGCCTCCACTGCGCGCTGCAACGGAACCCGGATCAGCATGGCGTACAGCAGCAGGACCGGAATCGCCAGCAAGGGCACAAAGACCAGCGGTCCGCCGACAAAGGCGATGACGGCAAGAAACAGCACCACAAAGGGCAGGTCGATCAGGGCCGTGACCGTGGCCGAGGTAATGAAATCGCGCACACCTTCAAAGGCACGCAGATTGTTGGCAAAGGCACCGACGGACTGCGGCCGTACCTCCATTTTCAGTCCAAGCACCTGTTCAAGGATCCGTGCAGACAGAACGACATCGGCCTTCTTGCCGGCCAGATCGATGAAGTACCCGCGCAAGGCCCGCAGCAGCACGTCGAACATGACCACAATCCCGACACCCAGCGCCAGCACCCAAAGTGTCTCGAAGGCATTGTTCGGCACCACCCGGTCGTAGACATTCATCACGAACAACGGACTGGCCAAGGCAAACAGATTGATCAGCAGCGAAGCAACCAGCACATCGCGGTAAATGCGCCAGGACTGTGTAAGCGTTCCCCAGAACCAATGACCTTTGCCGCGCTGGAAGACACCCGGCGTGCGTTCGTCGAAACGGTGTTCCGCCTGCACGAAGAACGCGTAGCCGAGATAATCTTCGGCCAACTGCTCGAGCGGCAACTCACGTTCGTCGTTGCTGATTTCCGGCAGGACAATTCGTGCCAGACCTCGCGCCGGGTCCAATCCGACCAGCAGACAGGCGCGCTGATCGCGCAGCAGCAACACGGCCGGCAGCAACAGTTGGGATATTCGCGCCAGTGGTCGCTTGACCAGCTTGGCCGCCAGACCGGCCCGATGCGCGGCACGGACAAACAACTCCGGCGTCAGCCGGTATCCAACCAAAGGCAGACCGGCCGCCAGCGCATCGCGTGACAGCGGACGATCCTGCATTCGGGTGAGCAGGACCAGACAATCCAGCAGGGCGTCGTCGACAGGGTCGCTCTGACCAGGCGCGACGCGCCACTGATCGGGAATTTGTTCGGCGTTCTGTGTATTCACGGGGTATCCAATGCTCGGGCGTAATTCCAGGGCCGAGGCGGTACTGGCTGTAGCGGCCGGGAAATCGGGATATTTACCATATCGCGCGGTAATATCAGCATTTTTTGCTGTTCTGACACAATTGGCTCCCGCCCTGACCCGAGGTTAAGAAATGCGTTCAAGGATGCAGGAATCAGGCCGATCATCGGGGATAGCAGGCTTGCTCCACTGAATCGGGATACCCGTCTTTTCGTATGCTTTACGCCACACACGATGCACAAGGCCAGATCACGGGCCTGTTCGACCGACCGACTGACGGGGCTGTCCAGGTCGCGGCCGATAATCCGGACGTGCTGCACTTTCTGGAGCTGGCCGAAGGCACCAATCCCCTGCTCACCTTCCTGCAGCGCTCGGACATGGACCTGGTGCGTGTGGTGGAAGACCTGGTGGAATTGCTGGTGGACCGTAACGTCATTCTCTTTACGGAATTGCCGGCCGCGGCTCAGCAGAAACTGTTAAGCCGCAAAAAGGTTCGCGAAAGTCTGGGCGACACAGGTGAACTGATGGTCGGAAAAGACGATATTCTCTAGTAAGCCCTATCAGAACGGCGCCGGCCGGCCCACGACATACCCCTGCACTCCATCGATCTTCAACGACTTCAGCATCGTCCACTGCGCTTGAGTTTCAACCTGCTCGGCAATGGTCTGAATATCCAGGCTATGCGCGATACCGCATAGGTTCTGTACGAAAAACTGATTGTCGCGATCGTTCTCGACCTGCACGGTATAACTTCCATCCAACTTGACGTAATCCGGGCGCAAGGATTGCAGATACCCGAAACTGACGAAACTGCGTCCGAAATGATCCAGGGCGAGACCATGACCCAGTGACCTCAGGCGCGTGGCCAAAGTACGAACAGCATCCAGATCCTGAACGGCTCTGAACTCCGGCAGCTCGAAAATCAAACGACCCTGGCTCGATGGAATCTTTTCCAGCTGTGCATACAACCATTCGACAAAGTCCGTATCCTGCAGCGATTCCGCGGATACGTTCACAGCATAATTCGCGCGTTCGGCCTTGTTGCTTATGTAGGAGACAATCTCTTCGATCACGAGCCGATCAAGCTCCCTCATCAATCCCAGCTCTTCGACAATAGGCAGAATACTGCCGGCGGTCGACAGACTGCCGTCTTCGTCCGGCAAACGAACCAGGATCTCCTGATGTAATTGTCGATCCGGATTCGACGCGGCGACCACAGGCTGCGCATGCAGCACAATGGCCCTGGTGTCGAGAATCGAATGAATCCTCGGTTTCCACATACTGCGGCCGGCGGCCGGGGTCGTGCTTTCTCGCTCCGCATACAAGGCCCAGCGATTCGCACCCTGGTTCTGCGCCGTGCGCAGTGCCTGATCCGCCTCCGCCAATACCGTTGCAGCCGATTCCGCGCAGCGCAA
>JBFEJM010000429.1:0-2457 GCA_041553175.1 Gammaproteobacteria bacterium
CACTACCCATTCGGCGCAATACGCTGCGCTATTGCGCCCTGCATTACTGTAAGAGCGATAAATTATTCACACCAGAGGACACAGAGAACATACTCATGAAATTTTTTCTCGGCGTTCTCTGGTGTGAACAGGGGTTTCATTTTTGCTTGTTCGAAATCAAACCACGCCGGCGCGCAGCAGGTCGTGCATGCCGAGCGCACCGATCAGGCGCTGCTCGGCGTCGACCACGAGCAGTCCGTTGATCTTGCTCGCTTCCATGATCGCCAGCGCCTCCGCCGCCAGCATACCGGGCGCGACCGTCTTGCAGTTGCGGGTCATGAGTTCGCCGACCGGAGTCTTGTGCAGATTGATGTCGCGATCGACCGCACGCCGAAGATCACCGTCAGTGAAGACGCCGCAGACCCGTTTGTCGCTGTCGAGTACGGCGGTCATGCCCAGACCCTTGCGGGTCATTTCGTGCAGCGCCTCGGTCAGGGGCGCATCCACGACGACCTGCGGAATGGAGTCGCCGGTGTGCATGATGTCGTCGATCAGGAGCAGCAGGCGCCGGCCCAGGCTGCCGCCGGGGTGGGCGCGGGCAAAATCCTCGGCGGTGAAGCCGCGCGATTCCAACAGCGCGATTGCCAGAGTATCGCCCATGGCCAGGGTTGCCGTGGTGCTGGCGGTCGGCGCGAGGCCAAGCGGGCAGGCCTCTTTCTCGACACTCACATCCAGATTCACGTTGGCGCCGCGTGCCAGGGTGGAGTTGGGGTTGCCGGTCATGCTGATGAGCGGCACGCCCAGGCGTTTGATCAGCGGCAGAATGGTGAGCAGTTCATTGGTTTCGCCCGAGTTCGACAATGCCAGCACGACATCCTTTTCGGTGATCATCCCCAGATCACCATGGCTGGCCTCGCCGGGGTGGACGAAGAAGGCCGGAGTTCCGGTGCTGGCCAGTGTGGCGGCGATCTTGCCGCCGACATGGCCGGATTTGCCCATACCAATGACAATCACGCGGCCCTCACAATCCAGGCAATACTGACAGGCCTGGAAAAAATTGCTGTCGATACGCTCGGCCAGGGCGCTGATGGCCTTGGCCTCGGTCTCTATCACGGCCAGTGCGAGGGCCTGCAGGGTCTGTTCGTTCATTGGCTCTCGGGGTAACCCAGTTTGGTGAGTGCGGCGGACAATTGCGGCCGATCCAGGTCGGGACCGGTCACGGTCACCTTGCCGCCCTGGATTTCGACGCTCACGCTGTCCACGCCGGCCAGCGCACTCAAGCCGGTTTCGATGGCCTTGACGCAGCCGCCGCATTTGACGTTGCTGACTGTGAATTCTTCACGCATGATTTTTGCCGCGGTTCCCTGAGATCAAGCGCCCACGCTCTGGACGCTGAAGTATAACAAGGTCTGATAGCCCAGGTAGCTTGCCACCAGAATCGTCCCTTCGGCCCGGTTGATCATGCCCGGGCGACCGGCGATACCGCGCGCCATCAGCAACAGCAGGACCGTCAGCGCGATCATGACCGGGTAGTCGCGCGTCAGTACCGCCGGTTCGATGTCCAGCGGCTGAATCACACCGGGCAGTCCCAATACCGCCAGCAGGTTGAACATGTTTGAACCGATGACATTGCCGACGGCGATGTCATGCTCGTTCTTCAGTGCGCTGACAATCGACGCCGCCAGTTCCGGCAGGCTGGTACCCAGCGCAACAATGGTCAGACCGATTATCAGATCGCTCACGCCGAGTGTCTGCGCGATCGCCACCGCACCCCACACCAGCATGCGTGAGCTCACCAGCAGTACGGCCAGGCCCAGTGCCAGCCAGCCGAGGGCGACGCCCATGCGCATATCGCTGGGGATTTCCGCCGAGAACTCCTGGGCCAGGGGGTCGTGCACGCCGGTCGTGCGGCGGTCGTTGAGGCCCATGCGGACCATCCAGATGGCCATGGCGACCAGGCCCAGCAACAGCAGGCTGCCGTCGACACGGCCGAGGTGTCCGTCCAGCACCAGCAGCAGACCCGCCAGCATGGTGATCAGGAGCAGCGGCAGTTCCCGCTTGAGGGTGCCGGAATTGATGGTCAGCGGCGCGATCAGTGCCGTCAGACCCAGAATCAGCGCGATGTTGGTGATATTGGAGCCGAGCGCGTTGCCGACCGCGAGGCCCGGGTTGCCCTGCCAGGCGGCGACACCCGAAACCAGCATCTCCGGCGCCGAGGTGCCGAAGCCGACGATCGTCAGACCGATGATCAGGGGCGATACGCCCAGATTGCGCGCCGTCGCAGCCGCACCGACCACAAAGCGGTCGGCGCCCCAGACCAGCAGCGCGAAGCCGCTGATAATCGCCAAGATATGTAGTGTCATGCGTGTTTCGAATCGGAACGGCGGCCTAAGGCCAACCGGGTTTCAACGTCCTTCGACCTTGGTCGCACCGCAGCGACTGCAGCGATAGCGGGTGATCAGGCGTCCCGCCTTGACG
>JBFEJM010000430.1:0-2453 GCA_041553175.1 Gammaproteobacteria bacterium
GCAGGGCGGAAATAAAATAAAACTCGGCAAACTGCACGAACGGGAGTTTGCGATCCAGTTCCTGTTTTATCCAATCGCGTTCGTCCGCCTGCAGGCCGTCCCATTTGTTGATCGCCACCACCAGCGCACGTCCGGAATCCGCGGCGTAACCGGCCAGGGTCGCGTCCTGCTCGGAAATGCCTTCATGCGCGTCCAGCACCAGAATCACGACATGCGCCACTTCCATCGCCTGCAGCGCCTTTATCACGCTGAACTTCTCGATCACTTCACTGACCCGGCTGCGGCGCCGCACACCGGCGGTATCGATCAATGTATAGGCCTGCCCGTCACGTTCGAACGGAACAAATATACTGTCACGGGTAGTGCCGGGCTGATCGAACGCCACCACGCGCTCTTCGCCCAGAATGCGGTTCAACAGCGTGGACTTGCCGACGTTCGGCCGACCGATGAGTGCGATACGGATACTCGTGTCGTCCTCCGCCGGCAAGTCATTGTCCGCGGCCGCCGGCAGTTCCTGCAACACCTGCTGCATGAGTTCCGGTACACCTCGGCCATGCGCCGCCGCGATCGCGATCGGTTGACCGAGACCGAGGCGGTGGAATTCAGCAGCCACCAGCGCACTGTTCAGGCCGTCGATTTTGTTCACCACCAGATTTACGCGCTTGCCGGCACGACGCAGGCGCGTGGCGATGGCCTCATCCGTCGCGGTCAGGCCGTCACGGGCGTCGACCAGAAACAACACCGCGTCGGCCTCCTCGATGGCCTGCCAGGACTGTTTCGCCATCAGCGCATCGATGCCGGTTTCGTCTCCGCTCAGTCCGCCGGTGTCGACAACGAGATAGGGACGCGTGCCGATCCTGCCGGTGCCGTACTTGCGATCGCGGGTCAGACCCGGCACGTCCGCGACCAGGGCATCGCGGGTGCGGGTGACAAAATTGAACAACGTGGATTTACCGACGTTGGGTCTACCGACCAGAGCGATGACAGGCAGCATAAATGGAACCGAATGAAGAATGGTGGGTATAGCGCAATATAGATACAGAAGTATCGAACGCGCGCTATGCGCACGCGCCGATAGTCATGTCTCAAGCTACGATGACGCTCACTTGGAAATCTTGTACGCCGCCAGTTTGCCGCTGTTGCCATACACGAACAGGGTATCGCCATCGACCACCAGCGGCGCCAGGATACCTTTGCCGTCGACCCGCTCACGACCGACGATATCGCCGTCGTAGCGCGCGAGCACATGCAGGTAACCTTCGAAATCGGCCACTACCACGTACTCGCCAAGTGCGACAGGCGCAGTCAGCGCACGGTTGCTCAGCTTGTCCTGCTTCCAGGCCGAGGCACCGTTGTCGCGATCCATGGCCCAGACATGACTCATCTCATCGGTCACATACACATTACGGAAATCGACGCCCAGTCCGGCCGCCGAGGACATATCCCGCGCCCATAGGATGCGGCCTGAATTCCCCTCGATTGCGGCCACCCGCCCCTGGTAACTGACGACATAGATAGTGCCGCCCCAGATCTGCGGCGGCGAATCGATATCGACCATACGCTCGAGTTCGGACCGCCCGGCCGGCACAGCGACGCTGATTTCCCAGGCCGCCAATCCACGCTCGATATCCAGTACCGCCAGCTTGCCGCTGTCGAATGCGGAAATCACGGCGCCCTGCACCAGCACGGGTGAACTGGTGCCGCGCAATGAAAGCACCGGCACGCTGCGATCGAAGACCCAGGCGCGCGTTCCATCCGTGGTCCTGAGTGCGGTCAGCTTGCCATCGACGGTCTGCACCACAACCAGCCCCTTGTCGGCGCCGGGAACGGACAGCACCTCACTGCTGACCTCGCTGCGCCAGAGCTCCTTACCGTCGCGCCAGTCAAGGGCCACGATCTGCGCTTCGCTGCTGCCGACCAGCACCAGACCTTCGCCAACGCCGACGCCGCTGGAGATCGCGATGTCCGTGTCGGTCTTCCAGAGTTCCTTGCCACTGGTGGCATCAAAGGCGCGCACCACGCCTTTACGCGCGGCGGCAAACACACGTCCACCATCCACCGCCGGGCGCAGTCGCAGAAAACGTTCATCGATACCGGCGCCGACATTGCGCTCCCACAACTCGTCCAGCTTGACGCTGGCATCCAGCTTCTCCAGCTCGGCCGGCGGCTCGACATTGTCATCACCGCGCAGCCAGCTGCAACCGCTCAGGCCGGCGAGCGACACCAGCAGGATAACCAGCCACAGCCGTTGTTTCATGACGGATTCCCGAGGTCCGCAGCGCTGACGACGTCGTCACGCTTGGCTTCGATGAGCGCGCGACCGGCGACCGTCTCCGGCATTGCCGCCAGCGCACGCTCGTAGGCGGCATGCGCGGCCGCCTGGTCGCCACTGGCGCGCGCTATGTCACCGCGCAATTCCTCGTAGAGTGCGATGTGACTGGGCGCAGTGATGC
>JBFEJM010000431.1:0-2438 GCA_041553175.1 Gammaproteobacteria bacterium
CGCTGATAATCGCCAGAATATGTAGTGTCATGCGTGTTTCGAATCGGAACGGCGGCCTAAGGCCAACCGGGTTTCAGCGTCCTTCGACCTTGGTCGCACCGCAGCGACTGCAGCGATAGCGGGTGATCAGGCGTCCCGCCTTGACGTCGAAGGGGGTTGCGGGCTCGGCCTCCCACTTGTGAAATCCGCGCTTGCACAGGGTCTTGCCCTGATGTTTCTCAGAGGCGCGCGGACGCTTGAAGGGAACCACATTGGTCATACTGTAGTCGCCAGAGCCTGAATGCCCGCCATCATACACAGATGGCGGCGGCTGCCAAGGCGCCTCGAACGGCTGTTGTATGTCCGCCACAGTGCCGCGCCGGCGGCTGCCGGGCAAATCCGGCCCGGCGGGTGGGGGGGTGGCAACTCCGTCGCTGCAATGTGACAATTCCGACAAAAGAACAACACGGTGTTGACTCGCCGTTCCAGCTTGGCAAGACTATTGCGCCGCGTTTTGGCGCGCGAGCCGGCACCTGTCGTTCCGCCATAGATGCCCACCCAGTCTTCTGCGGGCGGATCATCTCCCCCGGGTTTCATGACGATCGAATTATTATATGCCTGATTCAAACGAACAGAACGGGGGCGATACCCTGGTCAAAGTGCGCGGCCTGAAATTCGCGCGCGGCTCGCGTTGGATTTTCGACGGCATCGATCTGGATATCCAGCGTGGCAAGGTGACTGCCATCATGGGCCCGAGCGGTACCGGCAAAACCACGCTGCTGCGACTGATGGGTGGTCAACTGAAGCCGCATGCCGGCTCGATATCGGTCGATGGTCACGAGGTACCGACGCTCAGTCATGCCGCGCTCTATGAGCTGCGCAAGCGCATGGGCATGCTGTTCCAGAGCGGCGCTCTGCTGACGGATCTGACGGTGTTCGACAATGTCGCCTTTCCCCTGCGCGAGCATACCCGGTTGCCGGAGGTTATGATTCGCGATCTGGTGTTGATGAAGCTGCAGGCGGTGGGGCTGCGCGGTGCGCGTGATCTCATGCCGAGCGAGCTGTCCGGCGGTATGGCGCGGCGGGTGGCGTTGGCGCGGGCGATTGCGCTGGACCCGATGATGATCATGTACGATGAACCCTTTACCGGGCAGGATCCGATTTCAATGGGCGCCCTGGTGCAGCTGATACGCCTGCTGAATGACGCGCTGGGTCTGACGTCGATTATCGTGTCGCACGATGTGCAGGAGGCCGCCGCAATTGCGGATTACATTTACCTGCTGTCCGGGGGCAAAGTGGTCGAGCACGGCACGCCCGAGGAACTCAATCGCTCGGCGTCACCCTGGGTCGCGCAGTTCATGCACGGACTGCCGGATGGGCCGGTTCCTTTTCATTACAACGCGCCGAGTTATCGCAGCGACCTGATGGAAGGGGCATAAGGTGAAAGGTATGCATTGCGAAAGGAGTCGAACTTAATGGATTGGCTCCAGCAGCTGGGTCGGGTCGGGCTCGGTTACTTCGAGCGCGTCGGGCGGGGCAGTATGTTCCTCGCGCAGGTTCTGCTCGGCCTGCCGGGCCTGCTGCTGCGTCCGCGCCTGGTGATCGCCCAGATTCATTCGGTCGGCGTGCTGTCGATCGTCATTATTCTGGTATCCGGCCTGTTCGTCGGCATGGTGATGGGGTTGCAGGGGTACAATACCCTGGTCGATTTCGGCGCCGAGGAGTCGCTCGGTGTGGTGGTCGCGCTGTCGCTGGTGCGTGAATTGGGGCCAGTGGTGGCGGCATTGCTGTTCGCCGGTCGGGCCGGCTCGGCGTTGACCGCTGAAATCGGGCTGATGAAGGCGACCGAACAGTTGTCGGGCATGGAGATGATGGCGGTCGACCCGCTGCGCCGGGTGGTGGCGCCGCGCTTTGTGGCCGGATTTATTTCCATGCCGTTGCTGGCGGCGATTTTCAGCGCCGTCGGCGTGATGGGCGGCTATTTCGTCGGGGTCGGGCTGCTGGGCGTCGACAGCGGCGCCTACTGGTCGCAGATGCAGGACAAAGTGGATCTGCACGAGGACATCTACAACGGTGTCATCAAGAGTATCGTGTTCGGTTTCGTGGCCACCTGGATCGCGGTGTTCGAGGGTTACGACGCCGTGCCCACCTCGGAAGGTGTGAGCCGGGCCACGACCCGCACTGTGGTGCATACCGCCTTGGCGGTGTTGGGTCTGGATTTTGTATTGACAGCGCTGATGTTTGGGGACGTGTAGCGATGGAACGGATGAGAGTGATGGAAGTGACGGTCGGTTTGTTCGTGATCGCGGGCATTGCCGCGCTGTTCATGCTGGCCATGCAGGTGAGCAACCTCAGCAGTTTCACCGACGATGACGGTTATACGATTTCCGCCCGCTTCGAGAACGTGGGCGGGCTCAAGGTGCGCTCGCCGGTTTCGGTCGGTGGTGTGCGCGTCGGCC
>JBFEJM010000432.1:0-2421 GCA_041553175.1 Gammaproteobacteria bacterium
CACCCCCGCCGCCAGCAGAAAGACCGGAGTCGGCAGGGCAATCACGCCCCATATGACCAACGGCATCAGCACGAGCGCGGTCAGGATCCTGTTCTTAAGCACCCTTGATGCGCTCCACCTGTTCGCCGGTCTGACCGAAACGGCGCTGTCGACCGGCAAACCAGGTCAAGGCATCAGCCAGACAGCGATCGTCAAAATCGGGCCACAGAGTGTCGGTGAAATAGAGTTCGGTGTAGGCCAGCTGCCACAGCAGGAAATTGCTGATGCGCTGCTCGCCACCGGTGCGGATGAAAAGATCGGGTTCCGGCAGGTCCGCCAGACACAGTTGCCCGCCGAGCAGGTCGGCATCGATGGTGGCGGGATCGATTTCGCCGCGCTGTGCGCGCTCGGCCAGCCCGCGTGCCGCCTGGGCGATATCCCAGCGCCCGCCGTAATTGACGGCGATTGCCAAGCGCAGTCCGGGATTGTCCTGGGTGCGCACCTCGGTATCGTCCATCAGCTTGCACAACTTCGGCGCGAAGGGTTCGCGGTCACCGATGAAACGGACCTGCACACCGTTGGCATGCAGACTGTCCACTTCCTTGCGCAGCGTACTGATGAAGAGATCCATCAACAGACTGACTTCGGTCGGCGGGCGACGCCAGTTCTCGCTGCTGAAGGCAAACAGGGTCAGTGCCTCGATCTGCTGCCGACGACAGGATTCCACTACCCGCCGGACGGATTTGACGCCTTCGCGATGGCCGGCCGGCCGCGGCATGCCGCGCCGATGCGCCCAGCGGCCGTTGCCATCCATGATGATAGCGATATGACGCGGTCGCTCAGCGCTGGTGCTACGGTTATCGATGTGGCTCACCTGTGACATCGCGCGGGTACCGGATTCCTCAGATCTCCATCAACTCGGCCTCTTTGGCCTGCAACACCTTTTCCACATCGGCGATGAACTGGTCGGTCAGCTTCTGGATCTGATCCTGTGCCCGCCGTTCATCGTCTTCCGAGATTTCCTTTTCCTTGAGCAGTTCCTTGAAGTCATTGTTGGCGTCGCGACGAATGTTGCGGATCGCCACGCGGGCACCTTCCGCTTCATGCCGCACGATCTTGATCATGTCCTTGCGCCGTTCCTCGGTCAGCGGCGGCAGCGGTATGCGCATCACCGTCCCGGCGGTATTGGGATTCAATCCCAGATCGGATTTCATGATCGCCTTCTCGATCACCGCCACCATGGGTTTCTCCCACGGTGTCACGATCAGCGTGCGCGCGTCCTCGACGTTGACATTGGCAACCTGTCTGAGCGGCACTTCGCTGCCGTAATAATCGACCGTAATGTGATCCAGCAGGCTGGTGTGAGCGCGACCGGTACGCAATTTGGTCAGTTCGTGCCGCAGCGATTCCAGACTCTTGCCCATGCGGGACTTGGCATCTTTCAGGATGTCGTCAATCATTGTTGAGCTCTACTCCCTTGCTAACAGCGTTCCCACCGCTTCGCCACGCGCCGCGCGCATGAGATTGCCGGGCTGATGGATATCGAACACCATCAGCGGCATCGCATGATCGCGACACAGGATGATGGCCGTGTGATCCATGACCATCAGTTGGCGGCGCAACGCCTCGTCGTAACTCAAGTGATCAAAGCGCTCGGCATCCGGGTGCTTCTTGGGATCGGCGGAATACACACCATCCACCTGGGTCGCTTTGAGCATTATGTCCGCACCGATCTCGATCGCGCGCAGACTGGCGGCGGAATCGGTGGTGAAAAAGGGGTTGCCGGTCCCGGCCGCGAACAGCACCACCCGACCTTTGGCCAGATGCCGCAGGGCACGATCGCGGGAAAAGTCCTCGCAGGCAGCCGCAATGGACAGTGCCGACATCACCCGGCCCTCGGTGCCAAGCCGACGCAGGGCATCGCGCATCGCGATCGCATTCATGACCGTGGCCAGCATGCCCATGTGGTCACCGGCGACCCGGTCCATTCCCGCCGCCGCAAGTCCCGCCCCGCGGAAGATATTACCGCCACCGATGACCAGTCCGATCTCCGCACCGGCCTCGGCGAGTTCGTGAATCTGCTGCGCAAACACATCCAGCACGGCCGGATCGATGCCCGACTCGCCGCGGCCCATCAGGGCCTCGCCGCTGAGCTTCAAAAGGATACGTCGGTAGCGGAGTTCGGATGCAGGCATATTAATTTTTTCAGTAAGTTATCGATGCTTGTTGAAGCTATGACTGAGTGGGCCGGCGGGCGCGGCATCTATTGTCGTCTTTTTCCCTGCCAAATGCCATGTACGAAATGGGGCCGCAATGCGACCCCATTCCCTACCGCCCGAGTAACCCGCCGCAGCGGACCGGCGGCGGTACGTCGAACTACTGACCGCGAACCTGCGCCATCACCTCTTCGGCGAAGTTCTCCACCTTCTTCTCGATACCCTC
>JBFEJM010000433.1:0-2407 GCA_041553175.1 Gammaproteobacteria bacterium
AGGTCTCGGTCAGCATTCGGCGCCCGTCCGGCAAGGCATAGGGCGGGATTTCCTGCACCTGACCCGGGCCGATATCATGCTTCCGGCGACTGAGCAGATGCCCCATCACGGCAATGACCACAATCGTCAGCGCGAAAATCGCGAACACGCCGATACCGCCGAGATACTTGCCGGCCAGCGCGAGAATGATGGCCGAGCGCGCCGAGCAGGGCACGAAGGTGATCAGGACCGAGGCGATGACGCGTTCGCGACCGCGGGTGGCCGCGGCCGCGCCCGAAATCGCCGGCACGTTGCAGCCCAGCCCGAGCAGAAAGGGTACCGCCACACCGCCATGCAGGCCGATGTGATGGAAACCGCGGTCGACCACGAAGGCGATGCGCTGCATGATGCCGGCTTCTTCCAGCGCGACCAGCAACAGCACCAGCGGAATCATGTAGGGCACGACAATGCCGATCAGCCCGATCAGGCCGTCGACGACAGCGCGTCCAACCACGCTGCCGGTCGACGCTGGTTGCCAGTCGGCAATGGCATCGATCAGCCGTGCGGCGGTCATGCTGTCGAGCCATGAGCTGACCTCGAACACCACGAACAACACCGCGGCAAAGACGGCCAGACTGCCCAGCAATCCCCACTGCGGATGCAGAAAGAGTTCGTCCAGCCAGTAACGCCAGCCGCGGCCTTCGTGCGGCGCACCGACGCGCATGACCGCCTCGAACAGCAGGGCCGCGCGATGATGGCGATCGGCGTGCAGTTCTTCCTCCAGCGGGCGCGGCAATCCGCGTGCCGCCTCTTCGCGAATCCGCAGGAGTTCCGGCAGTCGTTGCGGAAAGTGTTCCTGCAGTTCATCGATCATGTAGCTGTCGCCGCTGGCGAACTGGGTCAGCAGAAAGGCGTGCGGCGCGCGAAAGGCGAGCCGGATATCGGGCTGATTGAGGGCACGGCTCAAGGGTTGCAGACTTGCGCAGATGTGTTTGCTGGCCGGCTGCGGCAACGGACAGGCCGCTTCGCGTACCGCTTCCACCGTTGCCGCGAACAGCTCCGCGATACCCTGGCCCATCAGCGCAACGGTCGGTACCACCGGAATCCCCAGGAGTCTGCTCAACGCCTTGACGTTGATATGCAAACCTTTGTCCCACGCCTGATCCATCATGTTCAGCGCAATCACCATCGGCCGGCCGATCTGGGTCAGTTCCAGTGTCAGTTCCAGATGGCGATCGAGTGCGGTGCTGTCGATCACCTGCACGATCACGTCCGGCGGCGCGAACGGCGCCGGCGGTCCGCCCGGTTCGTGCGCCGAGACCGGCGGACGCTGGTCGCCCCACAGCAGGTATTTCAGCGCGACCCGGTCATCCGGCTGCAGATGATGCAAGGACTGGATACTCGGCAGATCGACCAGATTGGCCTCGTCCATGCCGATCTGCACGCGGCATTCCCCATAGGCGCGGTGCGTGCCGGCCAGTTCGCCGGTCTGCGGTGACGTGCTGGAGACGGCATTGAACAGTGTGCTCTTGCCGCTGTTGGGCAGGCCGACCAGTGCGATATTCAGTCGCTTGTGGCCGCGGAACAAAGGCATGCGTACCGCAACATGTGTCTCGGCAGAAGGGGTCTTCATGTTTGATATTGTTTCCCAGCACTGTCGCAGCAACAAGGTCAAACTGGTGAATGCTTGGTGCAGATCAAGTGGGAACAGACGACGGATGATTGGCGCTTGCGGGGAGTTGTGACATTTTGTGTCGATGCACCTCGAAAAGACGCGAAAATCTTTACTCGCTTCACCCGGTAGCCCACACTGAGCCCATGGAAACCACGACTGATAGCACAACTGAAACCACGCCATCCCCCGCGCCGCGCCGTCGCTTCGACTGGCTGCATGTGCTGCTGCTGGTGATCGTGACCGTTATCGTCACGGCCGGTGTCGGCTACTGGGTGTTCAAAGTCTATCTGTTCCCGTCGGAATTCAGCCCCGTCACGCTGAATGCCAAGGAGGAGCAGGTGCTGAACGCCAAGCTCGAGCGACTGGATGCGCTGGGCGCGCGCGGTACCCGTCCGCGTCCGGCTGCGCCGACGACCGATGGTCTGCCCCCCGGTGCCCTGGAGCCCGAGGCCTACAGCGAAGAGGGAGCCAGTCGCGAAGTGACCTTCAGCGAAAAAGAGGTCAATGCGCTGCTGGCCAGGAATACCGATCTTGCGCGCAAGCTCGCTATCGATCTGTCAGACGATCTGGTCAGTGCCAAACTGCTGGTGCCGATGGACGAGGACTTTCCGATTCTGGGCGGTCAGATTCTCAAAGTGCGTACCGGTGTCGAGATCGCCTATCGCGATGGCAAGCCGGTCGTGGTGCTGCGCGGTGTCAGCATTATGGGCGTGCCCATGCCCAATGCCTGGATCGGCGGCATCAAGAACATCG
>JBFEJM010000434.1:0-2401 GCA_041553175.1 Gammaproteobacteria bacterium
ACCGCTGTTGTAAACGCGCCGGACGACACCCTGCCGGAAATGGCGTTCGCCAACAAAGTCGCCAAACAGCGCGCCCAATTCCTGCTCGGCAAGGAAAAGGAGTGGTGCTGACATGCACTGCGATCCCGACAGGCGTCCACTCATGCGCGTCACAGGAACACCCGGACGGGTTGCTCTTGCGTGCGTGACGCAGGACGTCGGCATGAGTGCGCTCCGTTTTATCTTTGCCCTACTGCTGTTTGCCACCTTCGCCCTGCCGTCGCTGGCGGCGGAGCCCCCGCCCGAGTACACCTTGAAATTCGCCACGCTCGCTCCACCCGGCTCGACCTGGATGAATCTGCTCGAAGATTGGGGCCGGACTGTCAAGGCGCGCAGCAACGGGCGTCTGGTGTTCAAGTTCTATCCCGGTGGCGTGCAGGGGGACGAACCGGATGTCATCAAAAAAATGCGGTTCGGCCAGCTGCACGGCGGCGCCTTCTCCGGTTACGGTATCGGCCAGATGTACTCGCCCGCACGGGTGATGGAAGTGCCTTTCCTGTTCGACACCACGGAAGAGATAGACTACGTGCGCGACGCGTTCACGACCGAATTCGAACAGGGATTTCATGCCAACGGGTATCGTCTGCTGGGCTGGATGGAAGTGGGTTTCGTGTACTTCTTTTCGCAACGGCCTATCAACACCTTTGACGATCTGAAAAAGCGCCGCATCTGGCTGTGGCAGGGCGACGCCCTGGGTGAAGCGCTGTTCCGGGCCAGCGAACTGGCACCCATACCTCTATCGATTACCGACGTGTTCACCAGTCTGTCCACCGGACTGATCGATACGGTGTACTGCACACCGCTGGCCGCCATCGCACTGCAGTGGTTTACCAAGACCGCGTACATCACCAGTGTCCCCATGACCAATGCGATGGGCGGCTTGATAGTATCCAATCGATTCTTCGACAAGCTGCCTCAGGATCTGCAGGCGCTGCTGGAGGAAACCGGCCGCGAAACCGGTCAGCGGTTGATTGACGCGACCCGCGCCGACAATGCAAAAAGTATCGATGTCCTCAAGCAGGAAGGACTGCAGTTCGTCATGCATCCCGATCAAGTCGATTTCAAGGAGCTGACCGACCTGCGCGATCGCGCGGCGGCCGACCTCACTGAAAGCGGTTATATTCCGCTTTCACTGTACGAACGCACGTGGACCTATCTGAAGCAACTCCGCGCCGCACGTGCCGAGAGTAACGCAGTGCATGCGCCTTAAACTGCGCACTGCCCTGCTGTCCATCCGGCGCTGGCTGACTCTGCTTGAAACCGTTCTTGCAGGCGCCAGCCTGTTGCTGCTGGTGGCGCTTACACTGCTGCAGATTGTTGCGCGAAATCTGTTCGAAACGGGTCTGCCCGCTGCCGATGCACTGACCCGTCATCTGGTGCTTTATGTCACCTTCTTTGGTGCCGCATTGGCTGCCGATGCCTACCGACATATACGCATCGATGTGGTCGCCGCCTGGCTGTCCGAGCGTTGGCTGGAGCGTTTGTATCGGCCGCTTCAGCTCATCGCCGGTCTGGTCTGCATACTCCTGACCCAGGCGGCCATCCGCTTCTGGATCGATGAATGGCAGTACGCCGGCGCGCATGAACGCTGGCAGGTACTGTTCAATCTGATCCTGCCGGTGGGATTCGGTCTGTTGGTGCTGCATTTCCTGCTCGGCACCCTGCTTGGGCCGCGCCACAGCAGCCAAGCCCGATGATCATACTGCTCACGCTTCTTATCATTGCACTGGCCACGCTTGGGCTGCCACTGTTCACAGCCCTCGGTGCGGGCGGTTTACTGGCGACATTCCAGGCCGGTCTGGATCCGGCCGTGCTCATTATCGAACTCAATCGGCTGGCATCGTCACCGAATCTGACCGCCATCCCGCTGTTCACCTTCGCCGGGGTGATCCTGGCCTCCGGTGGCGCACCCCAAAGGCTTATACGCCTGTTCAATGCGCTCCTGGGCTGGTTGCCGGGCGGTATCGCCGGCGTCGCCCTGACCGCCTGCGCGTTTTTCACCGCCTTTTCGGGCGCCTCGGGTGTCACCATTCTTGCGCTGGGCGGGCTGCTGTATCCGATGCTCACAAGTGTCGGTTATCGCGAGCGCTTCAGTACCGGTCTGCTCACCTCATCCGGTTCCATTGGCCTGCTGTTCCCACCCAGTCTGCCGGTACTGCTGTACGGCATCGTGGCCGGGGTCAATATCGACGATCTGTTTCTCGCCGGTCTCTTGCCCGGGCTGCTGTTGCTGCTGATGCTGGGGTTGTTCTGTATGGGCACCGGCATTCGCCACAATGTGCCACGCCAGGTGTTCGAAACGGTCGCCCTGAAACATGCCATTCGGGAAGGCATCTGGGACCTGATGCTGCCGGTCGGCGTG
>JBFEJM010000435.1:0-2395 GCA_041553175.1 Gammaproteobacteria bacterium
GATAACGCGGCGGAAGGCATTATTGTGGTCGACGAGGATGGCCGTATCGATACCTTCAATGCCGCGGCGGAAAAACTGTTCGGCTTCCTCGCCGGCGAGATTCGCGGCAAGCCGCTGTCGTGGCTGCTGCCGGAGCTGACCGGAAATCAAAATGTGCCGCCGGTGTGCGGCGGTGAGCAGGAAACCACTGCCCTGCACCGCAATGGCAAGCCTATTCAGGCATCGGTACGCGTAAGCGAGATGTTCATCAGCGAACGACCCATGTACACCTGTCTGGTCGCCGATATCACTCAACGCAAGCGCGCAGAGGAGAAAATGCTCAAGGCGGAGGCGCGCTACCGTGATCTGGTGGAAACGGCCCACGATCTGGTCTGGAGCGCCGATGCCAGCGGTCACTGGAGTTATCTGAACAGTGCCTGCCAGGCCATCTATGGTTGGCCGCCGCAGGATATGATCGGTCGCCATATTCAGGAATTTCATGCGCCCAGCTATGCCGAAAAAGACGCGCTTGCGCTGAAAGCCATATTGGACGGCGAGGAACTGGTTCAGTACGAGACGGTCCACGTCGATCGCAACGGCAACCATCATCACTTGAGCTTCAATGCCAAGGCCCATCATGACAAGGATGGGAATGTGATACACATCAGCGGCACGGCGCGCGACATCACCGAGCAGAAGGCGTTCCAGAAGCAGTTGGCCTATCAGGCCGAACACGATTCCCTGACGACGTTGTTCAACCGCCATTATTTCCAGGAGGAGCTGGAGCGCACTGTCGCCCGTGTCGCGCGCAGCGGTTCGGAATGCGCGCTGTTCTATATCGACCTGGACCAGTTCAAATATATCAACGATACGCTCGGCCATGCCGCCGGTGATCAGCTGCTGATCGAGATCAGCAATCTGGTGTCGTCGCATGTGCGCGACGGTGATCTGCTGGCGCGTTTCGGCGGCGATGAATTCACGCTGCTGGTCTATAACGTCAAAGCGAAGGATGCGCCGAAGGTGGCGGAACATTTCCGCGCGCTGTTCGAGAACTACAAGTTCTTCTACGAAGGCAAGAACTTCAACGTCACTTCCAGCATCGGCGCCTCCATTATCGACAGCAGCGTGGTATCGGCCGACGAAGTGCTGTCTCATGCCGACCTCGCCTGCAACATGGCCAAGGCCCAGGGGCGCAATCGCGTGCATCTCTATAACCCGAACGACAGCGACAAGGCCGGCATGGCCGAAGACATGGGCTGGGCCGCGCGGGTCCGTGAAATGCTCGAACAGGACCGCTTTCAGCTGGTGTATCAACCGATCATGTCGCTGAATTCCGGTGAGGTGCAGGACTATGAAGTCCTGGTGCGAATGCACTGCACCGATGGTCAGGTCATTCTGCCCGGTGGCTTCATGCCGGCGGCGGAGCGCTTCGGCCTGATCCACAATGTCGATCGCTGGATTGTGTCGCGCGCCATCGGCCAACTGGTCAATCTGCGCGAAAAGGGCGCCCAGGTCCGCTTCTCAATCAATCTCTCCGGCAAAGCCTTTGAGGACAGCACGCTGTTGCCGACGATTCAGCACCTGCTGCGCGACACCGGTCTCGACCCGGCGCTGCTGACGTTCGAGATCACGGAGACAGCGGCCATTGCCAATCTCAGCGCCGCCACACGCTTTATCGGCGCGCTCAAAGACATCGGTTGCCAGTTCGCGCTGGACGACTTCGGCTCCGGTTTCAGTTCGTTCACCTATCTCAAACATCTGCCGGTGGACAAACTCAAGATCGACGGCTCGTTCGTGCAGAATCTGGCGCAGACACCGGTCGATCAGGCCATGGTGCAATCCATGAATCAGGTTGCGCATGCGCTCGGCAAGCAGACTATCGCGGAATACGTCGAGAGTGCCGAATCGCTGCAACTGTTGAAGGAATATGGTGTTGATTTTGCGCAAGGTAATTACATCGGCAAGCCGCGCGAGGCACTTATGAGTCTTGCCCCCAACGTCGCCACCCTCAACCGCGCCGGCGGAGCCGCCAATCTGACGTTGCTTAGAAACGACACTAAATAACACCCTCAACGATCGATAAGATCGTTTGCCGACAAACGTCAACCCTCACGACCGTTTAAATGGGGTGACAACGTTAACGGAATCACACAAACGGCTTGTCGCATGGGCCGTGGGGCGCATATTATGTTGCGACCCTGCGACATGGGGACGACGTAAGGATATTTTTCCTCGCAAGCGTACAACGTTGAGACAACTCAAGGAGCATGAACATGAACAAAACTAGAATTCTGGGTGCGATGCTGCTGGCGATGGGCATGACGGGTAGCGCGGTAGCTGCCAATGGTTTTTATGCGGGTGCCAGCATCGGCACTATGTCACTGGATGTCTGCGGACCGGTCCGCGCCGCCGGCGC
>JBFEJM010000436.1:0-2391 GCA_041553175.1 Gammaproteobacteria bacterium
CGCGAAGGCGCCAAAGGCGCACGAAGGAGTACCCGCATCAAAAACAGGAAAGTGTGCGCCATTGGCGCCTTCGCGTTGGAAGCGCCTGGAAAAACTCAGATGAAATAATCGACCTGGCGGCCGCGATTGGCATTGGGCAGGATATGTTCGCGGGTATGACTGAGATAAGCGCCCATGGCGGCGTTGTTGATGCTCGAGCGGGCGTGGCCTGACGGCGTCGCGTTTCCATCGGCGTCAAAGACGCGGCCATTGAGGTAATCATGGGTGGAACTGTACTGGGTGCGCGTGCGCTCAAGCACCTCACCCTGGATGACCTGCTCGCCAGGTTCAGTGGGCACCACCCGTTCCAGGCTGTCACGGGCCGGACCGGCCTCGGCGACGTCGGTAACCAGCTCGACCGCCCGCGCGCGGGCATGCGAACCCGCCTGCGCAGCCGGGTATCCCGCCGCGTAGGGGTGGCTAATCGGTAAACGGGCAACGTCCATCCGTTCCTTGAACTCCCGCCCTGGGTAGCGTGTGCGTCCCAAGACCCTGGTCGTTACAACTCCCTGGATATAACCGGGTTAAAGTTCCTGCCGACCGGCGAAGGCATGCGAGAGCGTGCCGCCGTCGATGTATTCTAGTTCACCCCCCAGGGGCACGCCATGCGCGATACGCGTGGCGCGGATGCCGCGGCTGCGCGCCATTTCGGCGATATAGTGCGCAGTCGCCTCGCCCTCGACGGTGGGGTTGGTCGCCAGAATCAGTTCCCGAACCTCTCCATCGGCCAAACGCGCCTCGAGTTGATCCAGTCCGAGTTCGCGCGGTCCGATGCCGTCCAGCGGGGACAGATGCCCCATCAGCACGAAGTACAGACCACGGAAACCGGTCGATTGTTCCAGCGCCGCGACATCGGCCGGCGATTCCACCACACAGAGCAGGGATTGATCGCGCGCACCGGAGGCGCACAGCCCGCAGAGATCGGTCTCGCTCAGGGTGCGGCAGCGGCTGCAGTTGCCGACCTTGTCCATCGCCTCGGCCAAGGCCTCGGCCAGCCGCCGGCCCCCCGCCCGATCGCGCTCCAGTAAATGGTAGGTCATGCGCTGGGCCGATTTCGGGCCGACACCGGGCAGACAGCGCAGGGCCTCGATCAGGTGTTCGATACGCGGGGACTGGGCCATGAGCGAATAATCAGAACGGCAGCTTGAATCCGGCCGGCAGGTTCATGCCGGCAGTCAGCGAGGCCATACGCTCCTGACTGGTGGACTCGACCTTGTGCACGGCGTCGTTCATGGCCGCCGCGATCAGGTCTTCCAGCATGTCCTTGTCGTCGGCGAGCAGCGTCGGGTCGATCGTCACCCGGCGCACTTCATGCCGTCCGTTCATGATCACGCTGACCATGCCGCCGCCGGACTGCCCGGTCACTTCCGCCTTGGCCAGCTCTTCCTGCAGCTTCTGCATGTTTTCCTGCATCTGCTGCGCCTGCTTCATGATGTTGCCTAAACCGCCTTTCATCGTCTGCACCTCATGTTAAGGATTGGGTCAGGCGCGCCGGGCCTTCACCACGCAGTATTCGCCTGCCCGTTCGCGCATGTTCAATCTGATTGTGTTGGTTATCGATTCACACCAGGGAACACAGAGACCACGGAGTGTTTTGTATTTTTCAAACTCTGTGTCTTCTGGTGTGAGCGGAAATCTTCGGCCGCAGCATCCGCGGCGGACTCTCAATCCAAGGGTCGCACGGTATCGGTCTGCACCTGGGCGCCGAAAGTCTCCTCCAGCGCGCGGATGGTATCGTCACCGGCGATCGACTGTTCCGCCGCCTGCTGCCGCTCGCGGGTCAGACGGGCCTGGCGCTGGGCCGGCGTTTCCTCGCTGACGGCCTCGGTCTGAATCTTGAGTTTCACGTCACGACCAAAGTGCGCGTTCAGCGCCTCCGCCAGTTTTTTCTCCAGCGCCGGGCTGTGCAGTTGTGCGTGCGCCGGGTCCAGCTGCAGCCGCACCTGCTGATCACTGTGTTCGGCGAGTGTGCAGTTTTCCGCCAGCTGGCGCACCATGCCGCGCAGCCGCAATGCGTCAATCAATGCCGGCCAGTCACCCACCACCGGCGGCGCGGACGGCGCGGTACCGGCTACGACCGCTTTGGGCGCTGCCGGCCGCGCAGCCGGTTGGGTGGGCCTTGCCGCGGCGGGCTTGGCCGGCGCCGACGGCGTGGTGGTCACGCGCGCGCCGCCCTGTTCGGGTCGAAATGCCAGCATACGCAACAACACCATCTCGAGACCACCGCGCGGATCGGGCGCCAGCGGCAGATCTCGCCGGCCGATCAGGGCGATCTGATAATAGAGCTGTATATCCTCGGGACTGAACAGCTGCGCGAGTTCGGTAATTGCCTCTCCATCACCGTAACTGTCA
>JBFEJM010000437.1:0-2388 GCA_041553175.1 Gammaproteobacteria bacterium
CTCGCCCTGCTGGTGCTGAACACCGCGACTCGCTTCATCGGTGATCGCGGACATCTCTTCCGCAGCTGATGCCAGCTGGGTCGTCGCACCGCTGATCTCGCCAATCACATTGCGCAGGTTTTCCGCCATGCGATTGAAACTCGATACTATCTCACCGATCAGGTCATCACTTTCCATGCTGCAGTGGTGAGAGACATCGTTCTGGCTGATGGCATTGGCCACTTCCGAGATGCGCTTCAGGCGGCTCAACAGAATAATATTGACCAGCCAATAATTGGCCACACCGAGTACCACCCCCGCGACCAGACAGCCGGCGACGAACCAGCCTTGCATGCCTTCTTTGAACTCGACGAAGAACTGGGCAAAGATCGGGAAAGACCCACCCATGACCAGGCCAAAGGCAAGACTGGCAATTAACAGATTTCGCAGAATACTCGGTTTCATGTCCTCACCTACACATGATATTTATCATCGGGCCGCGGAAACATCCGCGGCGTATTCAAGTCTTTCCGATCAAACCTCAGAGATTCACTCCCGATTATCGGAATTCCGGCATCCTGCCAATTTCAGTCCGACAAAAACTTCAGCAAGAGTTGTACCAGCGGGAATCGCACGGGCTCAGGCCATCTGCCCGCTTACCTCGTCCAGTGAATCCGCGACTTCGGCCAGTTCAGCCAACGCCGTTTCCAGCGCCGCACCACGGGTTCCGCGGGTAGCGATCATGTTGTGAATTGCTTGAACCGAGGCGTGCTGCTGCTCAGCCGCACTTGCGATCTGAGTATTCATGCTGTCGATGGACGATACGGCACCACCTATCTCGGCCAGCGAGATACAGGCATTTTCAATCAACTCTTCAACAACCGACGCCTGACTGGTACCGGAATGCATGACACCGACAGCGCCCTCGGCCTCACCCTGCAGACGAGCGATCATCTCCTGAATCTCCTGAGTCGAACGCTGGGTGCGGCTGGCAAGCGTGCGTACCTCGTCGGCGACGACTGCGAATCCGCGTCCCTGTTCGCCGGCACGTGCCGCTTCGATGGCCGCGTTGAGCGCCAGCAGGTTGGTCTGTTCCGCGATTCCTCGAATGACATCCAGCACTGCACCAATATTCTGCGATTCCTTACCCAAACGAGCGACGGCATCGCTGGCACGCCCGATCTGCTCGCCGAGGCTCGCCATGGCGCCCATGGCTTCGGTCATAATGACCTTGCCGCTGTCTGTTTCCTTGAGCGCCTGATGGGTGGAACCTGCCGCTTCGGTTGCATTGCGAGCCACTTCTTCAACAGCCTGCACCAGTTCGTGCGCCGCCCCTTCTGCCTCGACGGTGCCGTTTGCAGTCATCTGCATCGCCGCTTGGCAGCGTTCGGCAATGCCTCGTACTTGGTCACCCAGCTGCACCACCTGCGGGGCGATGGCCTGCACCGCTTTACGCTGTTCGCGTATCGATACCGCCAATGCACTGAAGACCTCTGATACTTCCGCGGATGTATCGGCCGGGGTAATGACGACACCCGCATCGCCTTTGCTCAGGCGCCGCAGTCCTTCTATCAATACCCGCTCGCGGCCGCTCGCGGCACGCGCCATCCACCACCCCACAGCCGCCAGGGCTGCGCCAATCGCCAATGCGAATCCAGGTGTGAGCCCCTGCATGAACCCAAGAGCGGCGCCATCCACGACACCAATGATTATCAGTGCCAGCGCGACCACGAAACCGCCCAGCATCAACTTGGATTTCACCATCTGCATTCTGTTTCTCCTGCGATCATCCCGTCCGGCCTGCTGTCGCCTCCCCTTGCCCCCTCGGCTGGGTGACGCATCTCAGCTTCAGATAGCGACGAATAGGGCAAAAAACTTTAAACGGTTTCGTTGGTTCGGAGGATTTCACGGTGACACCCGTGGGTACGGCGGAGGAGGCGGAGAAAGACGGTTTTTTGACGGCTCCAAAACGAGAAGACCCCGGGCTTGCCGGGGTCTTGTAGTGCGGAACTGCTGAATATCAGAAGGGCTACATCAGAGCTTGCCGCCAACCGCTTCGGTCAATGCCTTACGCACCGCTTCCGGGCTCGGCATGAGCTTCATAAAGCTGTTGTCGCCCATCATCTTGAGGTCGGGGTAGTGAACAGCCATGCGGAAGCGCATGTGCAAGGCCACCACCCGGTTGCCCGTTACCATAATTTCATAGGGCAAATACGGTGTCCCCTTCAGTTCATTGAAATCCACTATACCCATCTGGAACTTGTCATCCATGTACTGATCGCCGTCGGGTCCTGCAGTCATAGAGACACCGAAGATGGATTCATCCTTGCCCGGCATATCCAGTCGGTAGATCTGGCGCACACCCACATTGTTGGAAGCCAGGTTCTTTTCGACCGCCTTCAAGGCCTC
>JBFEJM010000438.1:0-2385 GCA_041553175.1 Gammaproteobacteria bacterium
AGGCGCGCAAAGCGAACCAAAGTTATTTAGCCACGGAAAACACGGAAAGCACCGACGTTAATAACGTGTATGGGATTAGGCGTCAGATTGCAGTCGACATTTTAGATCAATTTCCGATTACACCATTCTTTCTGGCAATCACCTTGTCCGTGTTTTCCGTGGCTGATGTTTTGCTTCGCGCGCCTTCGCGTTCTTTGCGGTGATACTTTCTCGTATAGGGGACAGATTTTACATCTGTCCCCGTTTCATCAGATCGCGTCGTTGTCCTGTTCGCCCGTACGGATACGGATCACCTTGGCCACATCACTCACGAAAATCTTGCCATCGCCGATTTTGCCGGTGCGCGCCGCCTTGGTAATCGCCTCGATGCAGCGGTCGACCTGATCGTCCGCCACCACGATATCCAGCTTCACCTTGGGCAGAAAATCCACTACATACTCCGCGCCGCGATACAGTTCGGTGTGACCTTTCTGACGACCAAAACCCTTCACCTCGATAGCGGTCATGCCGGCGATTCCGATTTCCGACAGTGCCTCACGCACGTCGTCCAGCTTGAACGGTTTGATGATGGCTTCGACTTTTTTCATAGCGCCTTCTCCCGGGCCCGGCAGTGAAAATTGGCGTACAAAGATAACGCAACTGCGTCCAAGTTGCGACGTATACACAACCCCGATGGCGCGCGCAGATCGAGACAGCCCCGCCTGAAGACTTCTGTCTCCGGCCGGAGCAGCGTCAACCGGCCGGCTTGTCGGCCAGCTGGGTCCCGAAATAACCCGAGGTGATGGGGTAACGGCGGTCGCGTCCAAAGGCGCGGCGGGTGATGCGCACACCGGGCGGCGCCTGCCGTCGCTTGTACTCGTTACGATCGACCATCCAGATCACCCGGCGCACGATGTCGGCGGCGTAACCCGCAGCGATAATCTCGGCCGGGGACTGATCCAATTCGACATAGCGTTCCAGGATCGCATCGAGTACGGAATAAGGCGGCAGCGAGTCCTCGTCTTTCTGATCGGCGCGCAGCTCGGCCGAAGGCGCCCGCTCGATCACTCGAGGCGGTATGACTTCACCCAGGCTGTTACGGTATTCGGCCAGCTTGTAGACCAGTGTTTTCGGACAATCCTTGATCGGGGCAAAGCCGCCGGCCATATCGCCATACAACGTGGCGTAACCGACCGCCACTTCACTCTTGTTACCGGTGGTCAGCAGAATCTTGCCCAGCTTGTTGGAAATCGCCATCAGGATCACACCCCGCGAGCGCGCCTGAATGTTCTCTTCGGTCACATCCGCAGGCAGCCCCTTGAATTCATCGGCGAGTGCATCCAGAAAGGCCTTGAACGCGCCTTCGATGGGAATGACGCGATAGGCCACACCGAGCGTGCGCGCTTCGGCCCGCGCATCCTCGAGACTCATCTCGGCGGTATAGCGGGACGGCATCATGACCGCCTCGACATGTTCGGCACCGATGGCATCGACGGCAATCACCAGTGTCAGCGCCGAATCGATGCCGCCGGACAGGCCGATAACGGCACCCTTGAAACCATTTTTCTCGATGTAGTCGCGCACGCCCAGGACGAGGACCTGATAAACACTGGCGATGGCATCGGGACGTTCGGCACAGGCCCCGGCAATCGGTCTCACATGTTCGCCGACCTCCAGGTCGACCGGAAACAAACCCGTGACGCACATAGGCGCGCGCTGCGTGACCCTGCCCTCGGCATCCATGACGAACGACTCGCCATCGAATACCAGCTCGTCCTGCCCGCCGACCAGATTGACATAGAGCAGCGGTAAGCCGACTTCGTTGACGCGGTCTCGCACCACCGCCTCGCGCTCACTGGCCTTGCCGGCATGAAAGGGTGAAGCATTCAGGTTCAATATGCAGCGCGCGCCGGCGGCCTTGACCTGCTGTACCGGACCCGGGCTCCAGATGTCCTCGCAGATGGTGACGCCGAAGGCGACGCCCTCGATATCCACCACACAGGCTTCAACGCCGGATGCGAAGTAGCGCTTCTCGTCGAACACGCTGTAATTGGGCAGATGCTGTTTGTAAGCCATGGCCAGTGTGTGGCCGTCGTGAATCACCGATGCCGCGTTATACAGACCGCCGACGGCATGCTGTGGATGGCCGACGATAATATAGATGCCCGTGACCAGTTGCTTGATGCGTTCCAATGCCTCCAGCACATGCAGCTGCAGGCCCGGGCGCAGCAGCAGATCTTCCGGCGGATAACCGGTCAGTGCCAGTTCGGGAAAGACGATCACCTGCGCCTGCAGCTCATCGCGCGCATGCAGCGCCGCATCGACAATCTGCTGTGCATTACCCATGACATCACCCACCAGCAGATTGATCTGTGCCATGACGATGCGAAGGTGGTTGGACATTGG
>JBFEJM010000439.1:0-2376 GCA_041553175.1 Gammaproteobacteria bacterium
ATATCGTTCCCGTCTCTTCGCTGACGACGATTATCAGTGCATCGGATTCGTGGCTGAGCCCCAGGGCTGCCCGGTGACGACTGCCCAGGGACAAGGCCAGATCCCCTGACTCGGCGATACGGACTGGCCCTCGACGGTCGATGCGCTGGTCAGGTTGACGACATCAGCCGCGCTTACCTTACCCGCCACGACATGATAGGTCAGCACCTTGGTCAACGCGGCCTTGTCGTTCAGCAGGGCCTCAAGTTGTGCCTTTGGCAATTTGGCGAAGGCGGCATCGGTCGGCGCAAATACCGTGAACGGGCCCTTGCCCTTGAGCGTATCCACCAGACCCGCTGCCTTGACGGCGGCGACCAGTGTGTCAAAGCTGCCGGCCGCGATCGCGGTATCGACGATATCCGCTTCAGTCGTGGCCTTGGCACTGGTCTGGTGCTGGCTGCCGTAGTTCATGCCCATTCTGTAGGCGCGGGCCTCTTCGTACGCCCCCGGCATTATGCGAATCACCGCCGGCTGGAAACTGCCGTCGCTGAGGGTCGCGGAATTACCCGAGCGATCGCAGCCGGGGCCCGCCAGGGCGGTCTGGGCGAGTAACGCTGCAGTCAGTGCAGAGCCAAAAATTGCTGAGTTTTTTACGATTCCGGTCATGGGTGAATCTCCTGGTGGCAATGTGCGCTCAGTTAGGCTGCGCGCCGATCTGTTGGGCCATGTTCGAGCGGACTGTTTCGCCGCGGGACATGGCATGGGGGGATTCGGCGTGCCCTGATACAAAGCCTGTACACCCGGGCGGCGGCCTCATCTTGAGGTGTACAGTAGTTGTACAATTATTCCCTGTCAACATCATTTATTTGACAATACTTGTACAATGGAAATGTGCGGGACCGGGTATAGTGCGCGCCGACAGCCCGATAAGCGGCTGAGCAGCTTGATATATTTCGAATCACGGGGTCAGGGTTCCTGATCCGCAGCTTTCGTGGCCTGGGTTGAATGAAATGCAAACGGATGCGTCTTCCTGCCTGGGGAGGAAGACGCTATACAAGATTCAGTCTATTTCGGTCCCGTAACCACTTCGCTGTTTATCGCGAATTATCGCGAATCGGGTCCAACCCGGGTTTCGCTTACGCTCAACCCGGGCTACGAGTACTTTCTCTTTCAGGCGAACAACTGCCCTGCTAATCGACAAACCCATCCACCTCGATCATCCGCGGCGGGTTCTGCAGCAGCAGTTCGGGGTTTTCCGGCCTGAAGTCGAACATATAGACCATGCGCAGCTGCGTCTGTTCGACGTTGCCGGCCAGTTCCTTGTAGCCCCAGCCCCAGTCGGCGAGCACATAGCCTTGCTTATCGCCGAGCCGCTTCAGTGCTTCGCCTTCGGCATCCTTATAGGGCTTGACCTTCGCCTGCCGCTTGACGCTCTTGATGGAACGCCAGACCTTGTGCGCGTTCAGCAATGAGCCATCGTTGTTCATCTGCACGGAGATGACACCCCCGGCGCCGAACATGGGTACCTGACGCCCGTCGATATCCAGCAGCCGGCGCAGCTTCACCGTCACGTTCTTTTGCGTGCTGATCTTCTCGGCCGACTTGCCCTCACGCGGCATGCTGTCGATCATGAAGCGCGTGCCTTGTGGCTTGGCCGCCAGTTCCTCCTGCCAGCCTTGTTCGCGGGCGTACCCCAGCGCGAGCTTGATGTAGTCCTCTTCCTGCATGTCCTGAGCCTTGACGTCGAGCTTGCGCTCACCGCGCAGATACATCGCGCCGCTCAGCGGGTTGACCCGCATTCTCGCGCCACGCTCGGCCACGGTTTCGGGCGACAGCATGATCCCGTCCCGTTCGACGAACTTGATCGGCTGCCAGGGATCAGGCAACGGTATCGGAATGAACTCGTATTCCGGCAACAGCTCCGGCGGTTCCTTGATCCAGATCTGTGGCGCATTGCTGTCAAAGCCGCCGAGGTACTGTATATGCAGATAATCACCACCGGAGTTGCGCTGGTTGGTGAACGTCACATCGTATAGCGGTGTGGTCGAGGTGAAGCGCCCGCCGGTGGTGATGCAGAGCGGCACCGCGCTGGTGCCGGTGCTCAAGCCGTCGATGAAGGAATCAGCGACATCCAGCCCGTTGTTGTTGTAGTTGTCCCAGATGTTGTTGACGTTGTTTTCGTGACACCAGGCATCGGTCGATGCACCGCAGGCCATCCGCAGGTAATCACCCAGGGCCGGCCCCCAGCGCTCATAGACATTGCGCATGGCGTTGGAATCACTGGAGCCGTCGAAGTCTTCCGGACAGGAATAGACCATGGTTGATCCCGCGCAATTGCGTGGCCCATGGGCAAACACCTCGCAGGAACACTGCCAGTAGTAGCGCAGCGACCCCCAT
>JBFEJM010000440.1:0-2374 GCA_041553175.1 Gammaproteobacteria bacterium
AATTGCGGCTGCAGGATTACCGTGATCTGAACGAGACCTTCGATCATATTGTGTCGATCGAAATGATGGAGGCCGTGGGCGAGGCGTATTGGGAGACCTACTTCGCGACGCTGAAACGCTGTGTGAAACCCGGCGGCCGTATCGCGCTGCAGGTGATCACTATCGACGAGCGGCGGTTTGAATCCTATCGCACCACACCCGACTTCATTCAGTTGCACATATTCCCCGGCGGCATGCTGCCGACACAGGCGATCATGCAGGGACTGAGCGAACAGTCGGGCCTTGAATGGCGGGAATGCGCCCGCTTCGGCCAACACTATGCCAAGACCTGCGAGTTGTGGGATGCGCAGTGCTTCAAGCGGCGCAGCGCGATTCAGGATCTCGGTTTCGACGCTCAGTTCCTGCGCCGCTGGCACTATTATCTGAGCTATTGTCAGGCCGGCTTCGAGACCGGGTCTATCGATCTGGTGCAGGTCGCGCTGCAACGGCCGGGCTGATGACTCACCCCCACCCAACCGGTCTGCAGGTACTGGCCTATGGTCTGCCCGGTCTGCCGCTGGCCGCGCTCAGCCTGCCGCTGGTGGTGTATCTGCCGGCGATGTATACGCAGGAACTCGGACTGTCCCTGCTCGCTGTCGGCGGAGCGCTGTTGATTGCGCGCCTGTTCGACATATTCAGCGACGTCGTCATCGGCACCCTGACCGATCGTGCACGTCGCCGCGGACTGTCGCGCAAGATGCTCATCGCACTGGGTGTGCCGGTGTTGCTGTTCGGTGTGGATGGCCTGTTCGCACCGGACGGTGCGGTTTCGTTCGCCACGCTGCTGCTCTGGAGTCTGCTGGCCTACCTGGGCTGGACCTTGATTGCGGTGCCCTACTACGCCTGGGGCGCGGAACTGTCCAGCGACAGACACACGCGCACACAATTGGCCGGCAGTCGTGAAGGCCTGACCATCGTCGGCATCGCGGCGGTGATTTTCATCCCCGCATTATTGGGAGTTTCGGATCAGCCCGCGACCATCCTGCGAGGTGTGGCGGATGTAACATGGTTTCTGCTGCCGATCGCGGTCTTGATTGCATTGCTGCGCGTACCCGAACAGGGTCCCACACCCGTCGTCGCGTCACGCCCGCCGGCGGGCCTGTTCACGGCACTGCTCGCCAATCGGCCGATGCAGCGAGTCGTCGCCGCCTATACCCTGAGCAGCGTTGCCAATGCCCTGCCGGCCACGCTCTTCATCTTCTACATCACGCATGTCCTGGCGGCACAGGAATACGTGGGTCTGTTTCTCGGCCTGTACTTCCTGGCCGGCATTCTTGCCCTGCCGGCCTGGATAGCGCTGTCGCGCCGCCGCGGCAAAGTACGCGCCTGGACACTCTCCATGCTGTTGGCGACGGTTGCCTTTGCCGCTGCGCCCTGGCTGACATCGGGCGATCTGATCGCGTATGGATTGATCTGTCTCTTCACCGGCATCGCCTATGGCGCGGATCTCGCGTTGCCGGCATCCATTCAGGCCGACATGGTCGATCTGGATCGTCATTACTCCGGCAGCCAGCGCGCCGGTCTCCTGTTCGGGCTCTGGGGCCTGGCCACCAAACTGGCGGCGGCACTCGGCGTCGGCCTGGCGTTCGGCGCACTGGCGCTGGCGGGATTCGATCCCCAGACCGACAACAGCGCGACCACCGTCAGTCTGCTCGCGCTGCTCTATGGCCTCGCGCCGATACTGCTGAAACTCGCCTCCATTGCACTGATCTGGCGGCTGCCGATCGAATCGGCGGACGGCGATGACAATAACGCGACTGAAAAGGAGATACCCCATGTGGAAAGGACTACTGGCACTCATACTGAGCGCGGGTCTGCTTACCGGCTGCACCACCATGCGACCTGAGGATTTCGCCGGGACCGGACCGGAGTTCCGGGTCGAGGATTATTTCCAGGGTAAGACGCGCGCCTGGGGTATCGTGCAGGACCGCGGCGGGAAACCGATTCGGTATTTCACGGTCGATATACAGGGCGGCTGGGAAAATGACGAGTTCGTACTGCGCGAGGATTTTGTCTTCCGGGATGGTGAACGCAGCCAGCGCATCTGGCGCATCCGCAAGCTGGACGAACACACTTATGAAGGCCGCGCCGATGATGTCGTCGGCACCGCCACCGGCAGCCGTTACGGCAACGCCTTGAACTGGCAATACGATCTGTTGATTAACGTGAAGTCACGGCAGATCAAGGTGCATTTCAACGACTGGATGTTCCTGCATGAGGATGATGTGCTGGTGAACCGGGCGACCATGACCAAATTCGGGTTTCGTGTGGGCGAGATAACATTGTTCTTCCAGCGAGGTTAATACAGTCATGTCATACCGTCGCATTCATCTGG
>JBFEJM010000441.1:0-2361 GCA_041553175.1 Gammaproteobacteria bacterium
GATACCTTATAAGTGGTCAAGTATTCCCGGCGCGACCGATCCGCTTAAACGCGCTATTCTGCGGCAACGAAACTATATGCGCGCCGCAGGGTCCAAAGCAGGGTTCCGGGTCAGATGAAACCATTGGAGGTTATGATGAGGGGTCTCGGCATTTCACGGAAAAATTCCGCGCTGATAGTCGGTGCCGGTTTACTGATGTCAAGTCTGGTCCATGCGAATGAGCTGGCACCGATCCCGAGCTACCAGCAGGGTCTTGAGCAGTTCCAGGCGGAACGCGCCAAGTCCGCGCAGAAACCCAATCTGACCGATGCGGATAAGAAACTGATGGCGGATTCGGCCAAAGCCCTGGCGGCTGCAATGCAGGACCCCGGCCTAAAGGCGGGTGCGCGCGCGCCGGATTTCACCCTGGTCAATGCCCACGGCGAGCCCGTCACCTTGAGCGAGATGCTGCAACGTGGACCGGTGATTCTCACATTTTATCGCGGGGCATGGTGCCCGTACTGCAATCTGCAACTCAAAATGCTCCGCGAAAGTCTGCCGCATTTTCAGCGTCATGGCGGGCAGCTGGTGGCAGTGACGCCGCAGCGACCGGACAAGTCGCTGGCGCAAGTCGAGAAGGACCACTACAGTTTTGAAATCCTGAGTGATCTGGACAGTGCCGTCATGCAGGCATATGGATTGTATTTCGAGGTCCCGGCCGATTTGAGCGAGGTCTACAAGAATAAGCTCGGTGTCGATCTGGCCGAATACAATGGTGAAGGACGGCAGGTACTTCCCATTCCCGGTACGTTCGTGATCGATACCCGTGGCATTGTCCGGGGCGCCTTTGCGGACACGGATTACCGTAAACGCATGGAGCCGGCCGAGATCGTGCGGGTGCTGGAAACCATGCCGTCGATGAAGCTGCAATAATCATCCCGGCTGCCGTCGCACCGCGCGCCAGCGAGGCTGGTGTAGAATTGGTCCGATGGACTTGTTCGATACCCATTGTCATATCGATGTGTCGGAATTCGATCCGGATCGAAGCCAGGTACTGGCGCGCTGTCGTGCCGTCGGTGTGACCCGCATGCTGGTGCCGGCCGTGTTGGCGCAGGGCTGGACGTTTCTGCGCGATCTGTGTCGCCAGGAGGACGGCTTACAGCCGGCCTTCGGTCTGCATCCGGTCTATCTCGACCAGCATCGGGCGGCTGACATCGAGGCACTGGCAACCTGGGTGGCACGCGAGCGGCCCGTCGCAGTGGGCGAAATCGGGCTGGATTATTTTGTCGATACGCTGGATCGAGAACGCCAGCAGCAGTTGTTCGAGGCTCAGCTGAGGATAGCGCGCGAGGCCGATCTGCCGGTGATCCTGCACGTACGCAAGGCCCATGATCAGATGCTGCGAACGCTGAAGCGAATCCGCGTGCGCGGAGGCATCGCACACGCGTTCAATGGCAGCCTGCAGCAGGCGCAGCAGTACATCGAGCTGGGATTCAAACTTGGTTTCGGCGGTATGCTGACCTTTGAGCGCTCCACCAAACTTCGTCACTTGGCGCGCGAGCTGCCGCTGGAAAGCCTGGTGCTGGAAACGGACGCGCCGGATATGACGGTGGCGGCGCATCGTGGTGAGCGCAACAGCCCCGAGTACCTGCCCGATTGTTTGCGCGCACTGGCCGACGTCAAAGACCGTGACCCGGAACAGATCGCCGCGCTGACAACCCGCAATGCACTCGAAGTTCTGGGATTAAGCGAATGATTAATGAAGTTAATCCTTTTCTATCTCAAGTGAGATCGGTTTATTTGGCAGGAACAATTAATGAACTGTGTGATCTACAAAGGCAGCAAGAAGTACGATACCTATTTATATGTCGAGCATGAAGACGACTTTTCGCGCGTACCCAACGCCTTGTTGGAAATGCTGGGGAGTCTGGAAAAAGTCATGGCGTTGGAACTGACGGCATCGCGCACGCTTGCGCAGGCCGACCCGGAACAGGTTCGGCGGTTGTTGAGCGAGCAGGGTTACTTTCTGCAAACACCGCCGGTGCTGGCGGACGCGATTCAGTGACGTGAACGGGCGGGCGGTGATTGCCGGCGGCGGGAGCAAAAGGTACAGACAAAAAAAACCCCGCCTTAACGGCGGGGTAGAATCTCGAAATCGCCCCCTGTTAACCACCATCGGAGTTGCGCGAACCACATGGCAGTGAATAGCGATCCGAGTACCGATTCCCGAAAGGGCACGGACATGCCCACGTAATGCTGGAAACACGGGGATCGGGCCAGGGCCAAGCGGCCGTGGCGAAGCCATAGTGTAGCCTTGTTTGGGTTTCACTGTGAGGGGGTCTGCAAGGTTTTTTTAGGCCCGATCTGGCTCGCCTGACTAAC
>JBFEJM010000442.1:0-2360 GCA_041553175.1 Gammaproteobacteria bacterium
GAAAAAGCCATGCCGCTGTCTGAATGCCTGAGTGCATGACAGCCTCGCCGGTTGCGATCCTCTATGAGGGTGAGAACACTCGGGGTGGGCAAAGGTTCCGAATCAGGGCGGTAATATCGCGTGTGATGGTTTTTCTGTTGACCCGACAATATCGTGACTGTCGCGAAGTGAAATCAATCGCGTTCGACTCCAAAATATCGAATGGGAATATTCTCAAGTGCTAACGTATGAGCCGACAGTGTCAACCGCGTTGCGGTAACAGGTGGCTGGTTTCGTTTGGTATTCGCTGCTTGCGTTAACCGCGCGGTATTTCCACAGTGATTTCGAACATTTCGCCGTGGAGTAACTGACCCGGTTCGAGCGTATATACTTCACAGACGCCACATCAGCCCGGAGGCGTTCGGCCGTTTCGGCACTGCGTCATTGCGGCGCATGCCGGCAGAACGACCGACCCGTACGTCCCGAGCGATGGATGGAGCAAGCTGTACCCCGCGAAATCGCGCAATGAGGTTTCTCCTTCAAAGCGAAACGAACTGGAGGGTTGCATCATGTGCTCAGTCAGAACCACGAACCCGAGCCGCCGGCCGCGGCTGATCGCCGTGTTGTCTCTGGTGTTGGCTGCGGGGCCGCTGGTGGCCATCGCCGCCAAAAAGGGCGGTGAACTGCCGCTCGATACCACCGGTCCCGCCGCGCCGGTGCCCTGGGAACGCTACGACGGTTGGCCCGAAACCGACTGGAGCGGTTTCAACACACTGGCCAGACAGGATGTGTCACCCAAGGCCGGAACGCTGATCGCCGTCACCGAGCCCATTACGGGCGACCCCGCCAAGGGCAAGGAACTGGCCATGGACCGCAAGCGCGGCGGCTCCTGCGCCGCCTGCCACATCCTGCCCGGCGCCGAACTGCCCGGCAACGTCGGTCCGGATCTGTCGACGATCGGTGCGCAGAGCCGCACCGATGAGTATCTGTACAACTATGTCTATGATCCGCGCGTGTACAACCCGAAAAGCATCATGCCGCCCTGGGGCACGCACAAACTGTTCTCGCCGGAAGAGATCCGCGACATCGTCGCCTATCTGAAGACGCTGGACACACCCGCGCAGTTCGCCAGCCCGCACGACAATCCGGCGACCCGCGGCAGGGACGAACCGGAACGTGACAACCTGGATCCCATCGACAATCCGGGCATGGCGGTGCTGGAGGAGGGCGAGGCATTGTTCAACCGCGCCGGTCCCACCGGCAAATCCTGCGCGAGCTGTCACGAAAAACCCGCCGAAGCATTCAAGACCTGGGCGGCGCACATGCCGCGCTACGAGCCACGCTTGAAGAAGGTGATGAACGTCGCCGAGTTCGTCACGCGCCATGCGCGGCCCACCACGGGTGATGAGTTCCTCATGCAGTCACCCGAGAACCTTGCGCTGTCCATGTTCCTCGCGCATCAGGCCAACGGCCAGCCCATCATGGTCGACGTGGCGAGCCCCGGCGCGAAAGAGGCCGCCGCGCGCGGCCAGGCGCTGATGGAGCGCGGCAAGGTCGGCCAGCTCAACTTCGCCTGTTTCGACTGCCACGTCGCCGGCAGCAACAAATGGATTCGAGGCCAGTTCCTCACACCCCACGAGACCCAGCTCGGCTGGCATCCCTATTACCGCACCAGCAAGGGCGAGATCTGGGATCTGAACCGCCGCATTCAGTGGTGCGGCGTCGCCATCCGCGCCAACGAGCTGCCGCCCGACGCCCCCGAGATCGGCGACATCGAACTCTATCTGTCGCACATGAACCGGGAGCGGAAGATGAATGTGCCGGGGATTGGGCACTGAAAAAGTCGGTTTAGGGAAATCGTGTAGGAAGTTGTTCGGGGTCAGAGTGTTTGCTCTGACCCCGATTACTGCCAATTACCGAAGAATTCAGACTGAGGAAAATAAATACGTCCCCTTTATTGCTTGTTGACCGCCGCCGTTGCGTCACGAATCAGATCGTCCTTGCTTAAGTGCAGTTTTTCGACAGCATTCATTTTACTGTAAACGCATTCCCCCATTTCTGTCGCTACGGCGCGTCTTTCTTCTTCCGTGCTCGTTTCCTTGAGTTTTTGAGTAAGGTTGAGTTCGCTGGAGCATTCAGAGCTGTATTCCAACAGGTTCTTGGTAAGCAGTATTTGATATCCAAAAAAGACACAACCAACAACAGCGATAACTGATATGATTTTTCTCATCCCTCTTCCTGAAAAAACAGATAAAAAACGATAAAGGGGTCAATGCCTTTTAATGTCACCTTTTCAAGAATAATGTTCTCTTACGATCAACACAAAGGGCACTGACCCCTTTTAATTTCGTCATCTCTACGAATTTATAATGTTCAGGATC
>JBFEJM010000443.1:0-2359 GCA_041553175.1 Gammaproteobacteria bacterium
CGGCGCATCGTCAACATGCCGCTCACCTCGGCCCGCATCTTCACGGCGGGCCTGCTGGGTGAGCAGTACGTGGCGCTGGAGCCGGGCGGGGACGAGGCGGTGCTCAAGGATGGCGACACCATCCGCCTGACCCAGTCGGCCCTGGTGTTGGAACAGATTATCGGTCAATTCCTGTTCAGCAAGGCAGCTGAAGGAGACAGTAAATGAGAAGGATGATGACGTCGATGGTTGCCGGGCTGGCGCTCAGTTGCGCGGTTGCAGTGGCGGACGATCTGAATCCGGAGACGCTGGTGCGCCAGACCTCCGACCGCATGCTGGCGGTGTTGAAGGAGCAGCATGACGTGGTCGCGGCCCAACCGGACAGATTGTACGGACTGGTCGATGATATCGTCCTGCCCCATTTCGATTTCGAGCGGATGGCGCGCTGGGTGTTGGGCAAGTACTGGCGTCAGGCATCGGCCCAGGAGCAGGCCGATTTCGTGCGCGAGTTCCGCAATCTTCTGGTACGCACCTATGGCACGGCACTGCTCGAGTACACCGATCAGAAGGTCAATTTCCTGCCCGTGCGTATCTCGGAAGATGGCAAGGACGCCACCGTGCGCACCGAAGTGCAGCGTCCGGGCGGGCTGCCGGTGCCGATCAACTACAGCATGTTTCGCCGCGAGGACGGCTGGAAGGTCTACGATGTCGCCATCGATGGCATCAGCCTGGTGTCAAATTACCGCACCACCTTCGCTACGGAAATCAGGGCCAACGGCATCGGCGGATTGATTCACCGTCTGGCGGAGCGCAATGCCAGGGGCAGTGACGCGTGAAAGAGACGCTGATCCGGCCGGGGGCCGAGGGGCGACTCGACGTGGTCGGGGATCTCAGTTTCGCAACCGTGCCCGGGCTGCGGACGGCGTCGCAATCGCTGTTCGCTCAGCAGGACGAAATCCGTATCGATCTCAAGGATGTTGTCCGTTCCGACAGCGCCGGCCTGGCCCTGATGGTGGAGTGGATGCGCGCCGCCAAGCGCGACGGCAAGCCGATCCAGTTCCTGAACATGCCCCCGCAGATGCTGGCCATCGCCCGGGTCAGCAGTCTCGATAAGGTGCTTCCCCTGAGCCGCGGTTGAACTCTCCGCGGTGCCTCGGGGCTCCAATCCTGTCCGGGCGGCCGGAATTGGCCAAGGTGCCCGGTTTTTCTATATCATGTCGCCTTTTCGACCGCGCCACCGGCACGCGCGGCGTCCATAATCGACCGAGATTCGAATCCGTATGCAAGCAGAACAGATCAAGCAACTGATCGCTGAAGGAATTCCCGGCAGCGACGTCATCGTCAAAGGCGAAGGCGATCATTTTGAAGCCATTGTCATCAGCCCGTCCTTCGAAGGCCTGAATATGGTCAAGCAGCACCAGCTGGTGTACGGCACGCTCGGCAATCTCATGCAGGCCGAGATACATGCGCTGGCGCTGCATACCTACACACCCGATCAGTGGAAGAAACACCCACGTCTGCAATAAAGTCGGAGGACGCGTGGACAAATTGATTATCAGCGGCGGTGCGCCGTTGCAAGGCGAAATCCGTATATCGGGCGCCAAGAATGCCGTATTGCCGATTCTGGCCGCGACCATGCTGGCCGACGATCGCGTTGTGGTCGGCAATGTGCCGCACCTGCACGATGTCACGACGACGATGGAACTGCTCGGACGCATGGGCGTCGACCTGGTCGTCGACGAACGCATGAACATCGAAGTCGATCCGAGCACCATCAAGGATTTTTACGCGCCCTATGAGCTGGTCAAGACCATGCGCGCGTCCATCCTCGTGCTCGGGCCGATGCTGGCCCGCTACGGTCGCGCCGATGTCTCGCTGCCGGGCGGTTGCGCCATCGGCTCGCGCCCGGTCGATCTGCACGTCAAGGGGCTCAAGGCGCTGGGCGCCGACATCAGCATCGAGTCCGGTTATATCAAGGCCCGCTGCAAGCGGCTCAAGGGCAACCGTCTGGTCATGGATATGGTGACCGTGACCGGCACGGAAAATCTGATGATGGCGGCAACGCTGGCCGAAGGCGAGACCGTGATCGAAAATGCGGCGCGTGAACCCGAGGTGCTGGATCTGGCGAACTTCCTCAATCAGATGGGCGCCAAGATCGAAGGCGCCGGCACCGACACCATTTACATTCAAGGTGTGGAGAATCTGAAGGGCACGGAATACCGCGTGTTGCCGGACCGAATCGAAACCGGAACCTATCTGGTGGCGGCCGCCATTACGCGCGGGCGCGTAAAACTCAAGAACACCCGGCCGGAGATCATGGATGCGGTGCTGCAGTCACTGCGCGAGGCCGGCGCCAAAATAACGCTGGGTGAAGACTGGA
>JBFEJM010000444.1:0-2357 GCA_041553175.1 Gammaproteobacteria bacterium
AACTGCCAGGCCATCGACGCCGCACTCGCCAACATGCACGAGGTGAAGCTGCCGGTCGCGGTGACGAGTTCCTTTGAACGTCCGGCGCCGGTGGCGGACACCGCGCCGGAGTTCGTACGCCGCTTCACGGCGGAACTCATTGCCGGCCACGGCGACAACGTGCCGGTGAGTCTGATGTCCGAAGACGGCAGCTTTCCGTTGGGCACGGCGGCATTCGAGAAACGCAATCTGGCGCTCGAGCTTCCGGTCTGGGAAGAAGAGCTGTGCACGCAATGCGGCAAGTGTCCGCTGGTCTGTCCGCACGGTGTCATTCGCAGCAAACTGGTGCCGGCCACACTGATGCAGAATGCGCCGGCCGGTTTCAAATACCGCAAGGTGCTGGGCAAGGATTATCCGCAGGATCATGTGATGATCTATCAGGTCGCGCCTGAGGACTGCACCGGCTGCGGACTCTGTGTCGAAATCTGCCCCATTCGCGACAAATCCAACGCCAGCCGCAAGGCACTCAACATGGCACCGATCGCACCGCTGCGCGATCAGGAAAAGATCAATTGGGACTTCTTCCTGACCCTGCCCGAATACGATCGCCGCGAAGTCAAGTTCACGACCATCAAGGGCTCCATGCTGTTGCAGCCGCTGTTCGAGTTTTCCGGTGCCTGTGTCGGTTGCGGCGAGACGCCTTATGTGAAACTGGCCAGCCAGTTGTTCGGCGATCGCATGCTGGTGGCCAATGCCACGGGGTGTTCATCCATCTACGGCGGTAATCTGCCCACGACACCCTGGACCACGAATGCCGAGGGGCGCGGTCCGGCCTGGAGTAATTCGCTGTTCGAGGACAATGCGGAATTCGGAATGGGCATGCGCATCGCCATCGACAAGCAGACCGAGTACGCGCGCGAGCTGTTATGCACGCTGAAAGGCCGAATCGGCGAGGAACTGGTCGACGCACTGCGCAGCGCGACACAAAGCAACGAAAAGGAAATCGCCGATCAGCGCGCCCGGCTGGTGCAGCTGCGCACGATATTGCAGGGCATAGATCATCCGCAGGCGCGTGAACTCGAGGCAGTGGCCGACAATCTGGTGCGCCGCAGCGTGTTGATCATGGGTGGCGACGGCTGGGCCTACGACATCGGCTACGGCGGTCTCGACCATGTGCTGGCATCGGGGCGCAACGTGAATATCCTGGTGCTCGATACCGAGGTCTATTCCAACACCGGCGGGCAGACCTCAAAGGCGACGCCGCGCGGTGCGGTGGCCAAATTCTCGGCCGGCGGCAAACCCGCGGCCAAGAAGGATCTGGCCAAACTGGCGATGGATTACGAGAATGTCTATGTCGCGCACATCGCCTATGCCGCCAAGGATATGCAGACCCTGCGCACCTTCCTCGATGCCGAGGCCCACGACGGGCCGTCATTGATCATTGCCTACTCGCCCTGTATCGCGCACGGTGTGGATCTTTCCTACAACCATCGACAGCAGGATCTCGCGGTCAAGAGCGGGCACTGGCCGCTGTTCCGCTACGAACCGGCGCGTGCCGCGGCGGGCAAGAACCCGCTGCATCTGGATTCGCCCGCACCGTCGATCAAGTACAAGGAATTCGTCAGTACCGAAACGCGTTTCAGCATGTTGTGGCGCAGTCATCCGGATGCGGCGGAGGCCTTTCTGGCGCGTTCCCAGGATGAGGTGGAGGAACGTTATCACCGTTACAAGCAACTGGCCGATCTGCCCTGGGGCGACGATGCCGAGAAACCTCAGGCGGTACCTGAAGCGGATAGTGGCAAGCCCAGCGGCGCGGAACGCAAGACAGATAGCCAGGAGGCATGAGCATGGTCGATCTCAGCACCCATTATCTCGGACTCAAACTCGCCAGTCCGCTGGTGCCGTCGTCTTCACCCCTGTCGCGCGATCTGGACAGCGCGCGGCGGCTGGAAGACGCCGGCGCATCGGCACTGGTGATGTATTCGCTGTTCGAGGAATCGATTCTGGCGTCGGAAGAGGCGGCGAGCCGTTTCTTCCATGAACAGTCGATCGGATTTGGTGAGGCCGATTCATTTCTGCCGGTACCGGACGCCTATCTGAGCGAACTCGACGAATACCTGGAACATCTGAATACGCTGCGACAGCGACTGGCGATTCCCGTCGTCGCGAGTCTGAACGGGATCTCGCCCGGTGGCTGGGTGCACTACGGTCGTCAATTGCAGGAAGCGGGCGCTGCGGCACTCGAACTCAACGTCTATTATGTCGCGTCCAATATCGAGGAATCGGCGGCCGAGGTGGAAAGCCGTTACATCGAGCTGCTGTATGAGTTGAAACAGCACGTCAGCATCCCGGTTATCATGAAGCTGTCATCGCAGTTC
>JBFEJM010000445.1:0-2356 GCA_041553175.1 Gammaproteobacteria bacterium
GATAACAGTCCGGCGTAAAGCGCGGCGTGCAGATCGCGTAGAAGACCAGACCGTCATTCCCTGTATTGGTGATGCGCTGCCGAACCCCGGCCGGTATTACCACCACATCCCCGCTATGCACTGCCTCGGCTTGGTCGCCGACTTCGACCCTGCCCTCACCCGCGACAATCAGATAACGTTCGGTGACGCCGGCGAGTGCATGCCACTGCGTCGTCACCCCTGCGGCGACGCGTGCCCGTGCAATCGAGGCCTGCGGATCATTCGGGTCATTCCAGCTCTCCAGAATGTGGCAACCCTCCGCGAAGTAGTATTCCGCTGTCGGATCGGGGTGGATGATATGAGGCTGCATGGTTGTTTCCTGTTCAGTTTGTAGAGTCCGGTTGCACTGGCCATAATCGGATACTTGTCCCGAAGGAGGCCGCCATGTCCGCTGCACAACCTTACCGCATTCATGCCCTGGAACTCGGGCCGATGGAAAACTTCATCTATGTGATCGAAGACCTCGCGACGCATCGCGCCGCGGTCGTCGATCCGGCGTGGGAGGTGCCTGCGATACTCAAACTCGCACGCGAACACAATCTCACTATCACCGACGTACTGCTTACCCACAGCCATCACGATCATATCAACGGTATCGAGGAATTGTTGCAGGACTTCGATGCCCAGATCCATCTGCTCAAACCCGAGGCGCAGTTCTGGGGGCATTATCTCGATCTGCCGACCCTGCATCACGGCGGTGATCGCATCAGCATCGGCGACACCGAAATCAAGATCCTGCATACACCCGGCCACACGCCGGGTTCCGCCTGTTATCAGCTGGGTGACGATCTCATCACCGGCGATACGTTGTTTGTTTACGGTTGCGGCCGCTGCGACCTGCGCGGTGGTGATCCCGAACAGATGTTCTGGACGCTGAAGGATATGCGGGAGAAGTTGGCAGAAGAGACGCAAATCCGTCCCGGCCACAACTATTCCATCGCCGAGACTTCAACGCTGCGCGAACAGATCGCCGGCAATCCCTTCCTGCACTTCGATGATCTCCAGCGCTTTACGCAGTACCGCATGCACTATCACGACAAGCATCGTGATTCGCCTTACGGGCCGGTGGCGAAGGGTAATGAGATGCCGTGAGCGATTGTCTGCTGTCGGCGATAAGCAGCCTTTGCAGCTAACCTGTTGTTGGATCCGGAGGAAAGCCCAAGAACGACCCAAAGCGGTAGTCCGAATTTGGGTGGGCTGACGAATGCTGCGAGCCAAGCCCGGCGAAAAGCGGAAATCGCGTAGGCGGAATATTTGAACCTATATAAAGATTGCCTCCGCCGCAAAGCAGTAGTACACATTAGACGAGACTCACGACAATAGCGCATCTGAAATCAGCGAAACACGGACCTTGCAATTAACTGATTGATAGGGCCGGATGGCTGGCTGGTAGCCGATACGCCTGCTAGCCTGAGGCACAACACACGCACAAGGATTCGATCATATTGCCGTTAGCGGCTGGCAGGGAAGCCGGTGCGGACGTTGTTCGTCAGCGCGCTACGCGCGGCGCTGCCGGGAACGTAGCCGTCTTGCCAGCTTGTTGAAGAATACTATCCCGCGCTCAAGGCCGATCCGGCAGTTCAGGGTGCCGGTTTGCCGGAACATGTGCAGCGGGAATACGCGGACTACCTCAGGGCGGCTTCCTGCGGGTATGCTGTGACAACAGCCATGCCGACTCTTTCTCCACAGCCGGCAGCATCCCCGCCATCCGGTACGGCGAAACCCTGCCACGGTCGGTCCATGGCCTGACATCGAGCGAAATTCCCGGATCTCGGACGCTTGATGGGGGTACAGAATTGGCCCATTCACGTCCTGTCAGCGGCTTGTTTCGGCCATAACTTGCTGTTCGTAAACTGCGTCAAATGGAGATTCGCCCGGATGCCTATCCGGATGCCCATGAGGACTACGGGCGCCGCAAATCCGTTAAACGATCCTTGGCCTTCACGAGGCGGGGTGTTTATCTAATTTAAACTTGTTTGATCGTGATCAGGGCGCAATCATCTCCGATAATGCTATCAGTTGCTCTCCGCGCCCGATTGCTCTTTAATGGGCCAACAAATGAGTGATTCATGATGCAGACAACAACCCCTGAAACCAAACAGAAAATGCACCTTCTTCTGGCCACAGATGGTTCGACATGGTCGGACGGCGCGGCGCGCGTGGCGGTCGCCATGGCAGCTGCTTACCATGCCAGATTAACCGTCATCACCATGTTCATGCTCGACGACGAGCTCAAACCCGTGGGTGCCAATGGTAAGCGCATAGACGCGGTGACAGAGGCAGCAGAGGTGAAGGCCAGGTTCGCGGGTGTGCAGGC
>JBFEJM010000446.1:0-2347 GCA_041553175.1 Gammaproteobacteria bacterium
ACATAGGCCTCATCGCGCAAGCGGCGCAGCCACAGCTCAAGCTCCTCATCGGTTTTACGTTTACGGATAAGGTCTCGCACCTTGCTGCGTTTGAATTCATCAGTGCTGTCATGTTCGCGTCGTTCCAGCACCTGGATGATGTGCCATCCGAAGCGGGACTTCACCCCTTCGCTGACTTCATTGAGCGCGAGTTTATTCATCGCCTCTTCGAAACTCGGTACCAGGTCACCTGGACTTACCCAGTCCAGATCGCCACCCTTGGAGGCGGAAACTTTGTCCTTGGAATGCGAACGCGCCAGTGTCGCAAAATCCTCGCCGCCGATAATGCGCTCCCGCAGCTGTTCCAATCGGATTAGCAGTTCCTGTTCCGACATCACCTCATCGGGTTGCAGCAGGATGTGGCGCACGTGCGTCTGGGTGATCAGGTGACGGCCATCGCCACGGGTCTCGATGAGTTTGACAATGTGGAAGCCGCCGGCGGCCCGGATCGGATCGGCAATCTGACCCACTGTCATATCGTGGACGATTTCAGCCAGTAATGTAGGCAGCTGCGCGGCTTTGCGCCAACCGAGATCGCCACCTTCGAGTGCCGTCTGACCGGCGGAGACCGATACCGCCATGTTGGCGAAGTCGGCACCTTCACGCAGTTTCGTCACTGTGTCCCTGGCCTTTTCCTCGGCGGCTTTGATCTGCTCGGGCGAGGCGCCATCCGGCAACTGTATGAGAATGTGGCCGAGCCGGTACTCGCGTTCCCCGCCACCCCAGGCCTTTTCGTTGGCGAGCAGGTTGTCGATTTCCTGGTCGCTAACCGCGATGCGGCTGCCGACCATCTGCTGGTGCAGTCGTGAGATCGCGATCTGATTGCGGATCTCCTCGCGGAACTGTGCGAAGTCATGTCCCTCCTGCTCCAGGGCCATGCGGAACTGGTCCAATGTCAGCTTGTTCTGTTCCGCGATATTGTGCAGATTGGCGTTCAGGGTTTCGTCGTCGATCTGGATGTTGTTGCGTGCGGCCAACTGCAATTGCAGCTGCTCGACGATGACACGGTCCAATACCTGACGGCGCAGCACGTCCGCGGCCGGTAACTGGGTCTTCTGCGCGCTGAGTTGCTCGCGCACAATTCTGAGCTTGGCATCCAATTCACTCTCCAGCACCACGTCGTCATTCACGATCGCGACGATGCGATTGAGCTCGGTGTTGCCGAGTACGGTTGCCGGAGCCGTCAAGCTGGTCAACAGCAGAACGGAAAGAAGCAGTCGGGAAATAAAGGAATCAGCCACGTTAATAAGCCTATCTGTTGCGTGTGTAACCAAGGATACCATCCTCCACCAGGGATTCGATCGGGTCGCCGAAGCTGGTGAGGCCCTTCAACTCCAATTGGACCAGCACGGCGTCATTACGTTCGCCGCCCGTATCATTGATATAGCTGCGGGCCATCAGACGCAGGATCCAGCAGCAGCTTTCGTACTCTATACCCGCCAGGCCTTCCAGCAGATCACGGTCGGCCAGAGAATAGTTCCAGCGCATTACACCATGCCAGCGCGGATTGAAATACCACAGCGCTGAGGTGTCGATCTGTTCCAGTTCGCCGCTGCGGTAGCGGTAGGCGAAATTCCATAAATGACGCGGGTTGGGCCGGTATTGCAGGCGGACGCTGCCCTGCTCGGTTTTGGACTCGAACGGATCCCATTGCAAGCCGGTGGTGAACTTCCAGCTCGGGGACAGCCGCAGGTCGAGTTCGCTCACCAGGTTGGATGAGCTTTGTGTTTCGGCGGTCGCGCCCGGGAGCGTCACGTCACGGTCGCGGAAATAGAAAATCTCGCCGAGACTGAAACTCGCCAGCTGGCGTCCGCTGGACGGTTCCAGCAGCCGGCTGGTCACCGCGACCGTCAGCTGATTCGCATCACCCATGCGGTCAGCGCCACTGAACCGGTTGTCTTCAAATAAACGTGCGAAACTGAAATCCTGTTCGCCGGAATCGAACACAGGCAGGTCGTCCTGCTGTTTATAGGGAACATGCAGGTAGAACGCGCGCGGTTCGAGTGTCTGCAGCAGGCTGCGGCCGAACAGACTGGTGCCGCGCTCGAAGAACAGACCGCTGTCCAGACTGGCGATGCTGGTCGTGCGCTCGGGTTCGGTCGCCAGCCCGGCGGCGCGATCATCCAAGGCGTAGCGCGTATGCCGCACGCCCGCCGCCGGTGTCACGAACCAGGCCGCTCCACCAAGCGGGAGACTGAGCTTGGGTGTCAGGTCCAGACGTGCACCTTCCTCGCGACCGCTTTGTTCGAATTGCACGAACTCGCTTTTCATATCGAGTTTAAGACCGAGCGGCTGTGTTTGCGGCGAC
>JBFEJM010000447.1:0-2342 GCA_041553175.1 Gammaproteobacteria bacterium
ACGCTGGCGACGCAGCGCTGATCAACTATTGATTCGCTCACCCGGGCAGCCACTAACTGTCTGCATTGGCGCGCTCAAGAAACATCGCATCGCCGTAACTGAAGAAGCGATAACGCTGCTCGACCGCATGCCGATAAGCCCGCATCACCGGCGCGTAACCGCCGAAGGCACAGACCAGCATCAGCAGTGTCGACTCGGACAGATGGAAATTGGTCAGCAGCGCGTCGACCACCTGAAAGCGGTACCCAGGCGTTATAAAGAGCCGGGTATCGCCGGCAAAGGGGAAAAGCTCACCGGACTGGGCAGCGGTCTCCAGACTGCGCACCACGGTCGTACCCACCGCCACCACGCGGCCGCCGCGGGCGCGGGTTGCGGCGATCGCCGCACAGGTCGCAGCGCTGACTTCAACCCGCTCGGCATGCATGCGATGCTCTTCCAGACGCTCCACCCGCATCGGCTGAAAGGTGCCGGCACCGACATGCAGGGTCACGTGCGCGAGTTCTATGCCCTGCGTGCGCAGCTTTTCGATAAAGCCGGCGTCGAAATGCAGGCCCGCCGTCGGCGCCGCAACCGCACCGGGCTGGCGTGCGAACACCGTCTGGTATCGTTCGCGGTCGGACACCGCATCCGGCCGGCTGATATAGGGTGGCAACGGCATATGCCCATGCCGCTCCAGGAGCGTCAGCGCATCGCCCGCGCCGGCCAGCACCAGCACGAAAAATTCACCCTCGCGCCGCACCACCTCGGCCTCGATTGTACCCTCCAGGTGCAACTTCGATCCCGTGTGCGGCGTCTTGCTGGCACGCACCTGGGCCAGGATCTGCTGCCGGTCCAGTACCCGCTCAACCAGCACCTCGACCTGCCCTCCACTCTCCTTGCGTCCGAACAAGCGCGCTGGAATGACCCGCGTATCGTTCAGCACCAGCAGGTCGCCCGAACGCAGCCGTCCGGCCAGATCACGAAACTGCCGGTCGACAATGTCACCACCGGCGTCCAGGCACAGCAAACGGCTGGCCGCCCGCTCCGCGAGCGGCGCCTGGGCGATCAGTTCAGTAGGAAGATCAAAGGCGAAATCACTGCGCTGCATGGCGCGGGATGTTAGCACAGCAGGCGCTTGCCGATCCGACCGGATGCCTTATACTAGCGCCCTTGTTCGGGCCCCCGGCAGCGGTAGCGGTGGATCCGAGACAGTGCCGGGATGGCGGAATTGGTAGACGCAGTGGACTCAAAATCCACCGGTGGTGACACTGTGCGAGTTCGAGTCTCGCTCCCGGCACCATTTTTATTTTTCCTTCCACGCGGAACCCCGCGTTCGAGTGAATGGCATGGAACCTGCAAAAACCGGGTTCGAGCCGTAAAACATCATCGATGCATGCGCCGTTCCGGTGCGCTGACAACAAGAGTATGGCGAAGCTATGGTTGGGACACGATTTTCAGTTGAAGTTCAACCCAAACTCCCGGAGCGCCTGAGCCGGCTGCAGGAACTTGCAGAAGACCTGCTCTACAGCTGGGACCGTCAGGTGCGCGGGCTGTTCTTCCGCCTCGACACCAGTCTGTGGGAGACCTGCGGGCACAACCCGAAACTGTTCCTGCGCCGCGTCTCGCAGCAGGCGCTCGACGAAGCCGCCGAAGACCGTGTCTATGTCGAGGACTATCATCGCGCGCTGTCGGACTACGATACCTATCATCAGGAAAAGCTGCGCAGCGGTGTGGAGGAATACCTCGACCCCGATCAGGACCTGATCGCCTACTTCTGCGCCGAATTCGGCCTGCATGAAAGTCTGCCCATCTATTCCGGCGGCCTCGGCATTCTGGCCGGCGACCACTGCAAGGCGGCCAGCGACCTCGGCATTCCGTTCGTCGGCGTCGGCATGATGTACCGGCAGGGCTACTTCACCCAGACCATCGACGGTCATGGCAACCAGATCGCGCACTACACCCCGACCAACTTCGCCAACCTGGCCATCAAACCGGCGACACTGGACAACGGTCAGGAACTGCACGTGTTCGTCGACATGCCCGGCCGCCGCGTCATGCTCAAGGTCTGGGAGGCCAAGGCCGGCCATATCACGTTATATCTGCTCGACAGCGATCTGCCGGAGAATCAGGAGGCCGACCGCGCCATCACCTATCAACTCTACGGCGGCGACATCACCACCCGCATTCAGCAGGAGATCGTGCTGGGTATCGGCGGCGTGCGCGCCATCCGCGCGCTTGGTCTGCAGCCGACGGCGTGGCACATCAATGAGGGCCACGCGGCGTTTCAGGTGCTCGAACGCTGCCGTGAATGGGTCCGCAAGGGTGAACTGGATTTCGCCAGCGCGCGCGAACTGGTGGCGGCC
>JBFEJM010000448.1:0-2339 GCA_041553175.1 Gammaproteobacteria bacterium
ATTGAGGAAACTCACCAGGCCGAGCATGAAACTGGAGTCGGTCAAGCGGTACACCAGCCAGGCCTGGGCGATACTCTGCATCCAGGTACCGTGCAGGGACAGCAGCTGCCCCACCAGGTACAGGCGAAAGTTGCGGTGCCGGAATGAACGCGTAAGCGAGCGAAGGATCATAGACGGGGCGATTGTAGACCGATAGCCGGGCACACGCACCGTCGACAATAAAAAGAGCCCGCGTAAAGCGGGCTGAAAGGCACAACGTCAATCGTAACTATGCAAATACGGTGATCAGGGTTTGATGTAGGCGTAGCCCTGACTCTGCAGAATGGCCAGTTCGGCCACGCCGCTGGGAACGAGATCGTCCTTGGTGACTTCGAACAGATCGGTATCGGGATTGATCTTTTTACCGACCAGCGTGTTGTTGCAGATCTTGAAAGCGACCTTCTGCTCTTTGAGATTGACGATCTTGCTCTGCAGATTCATGTCTTCCTTGGCGCGCGCAACCATCGACACGCCCTTGCCGTGCAATACCAGCCGCAGATCCAGATTCTCCGCTCCAATCGCGTTGATGTGATTCTGTATATTGCGCAGCGCCGCTTCCTGCTGTCCTGGATCGTCATAATTGACGTGATAGACGACTTTCTGTTTGGACTGGGCGCCGGCATCACTGCTATTGCAGGCTGACAGCCCCAGCACGCCGCTCAGGAACACCGACAACATGAGTATTGATTTTAGTGTTTTCATTCATCCCCTCCTCTGACCTTGCTGACATTAGAACGCGTTTCTCCGACTATCAGACATCGATATACACCCAGCCCTGCCGTTGCCGCTGAATGGCCTCGACGACGCCTGAATTCACAATGACCGCTTCCGGCACAAGCACAATTGTTTCACCCGTCTCCCGCTGCAACCGCTGCAATGTGTTGTTGCAGGCGGCGAAGGTCACGTTGCCGAATTCGTCATGCAGACGGCGGATACGATCGGGAAAATCGGTTACATTTGCCCGCAGCAGATCCAGGCCGCGACCGTTGACAACCACCTCGATCCGTATCGGACGCCCCGGCGTGCGGTTCTCCCGCAGCAGGTACTCGACTTCATTCAACAGTTCATCGGCAATATCGCGGCTGTAATGCGTGAGATGCAGAAGAATGCGCGTTTCCGTCGGCGCCACCTCGGCGGCAGCCACTGGCGCGGGAACCGCTGCCTGATGCGCGGCACCATTGGCGACAAAAAGCAGATAAGACACAAAGGTGAGTGCCGCCACCGACAACGCTGTCGCCAGCTGCCAGCCCCAACCGGTGGCCCGGCGTGGCGTCTTCTCGATCGACTCGGGAAGCTGCGGCAGTTCCTGATAGGAAAGCTCCACCATATCTTTCAGTTTGCGCAGCTCCCAGACCTGCCGATTGAGGTCCGCATCAAGATCCAACAGCGTCAGCAGAAGCTCACGGTCATCGATATCCAACTCGCCATCGGCGAAGGACACCATCATTTCGTAGGACGAAGGCGGCGTCTTCATTTGACACTCCAGAGCATGCGTTTGTCCCCCGCAAGCGCGCTCGACGTGGAATCGAACAACTGGGACTTGAGCCAGGCGCGGGCATTGCAGATCTGATTCATCAACGTGGAATGCGGGATCGCAAGCACCTGCTCGATCTCGCGGTAACTGAGACCTCCCAAATCGATCAATGCGACAATGAGGCGCTGCTCGGGTTCGAGCTGGGCAAGCGCCAGCCGCACTTTGCTTACCATCGGTTTGCGCGCAATGGACATCCGTTCCGCCGGCGCAAACGAGAGCACTTCGCTGTAGTCGCTCTGGTACTGGCGATACCCCTCGAGCAGAGCCTGATACAGCGCGATACGCAGTCCGTCGCTCTGCTTGAACAACGACAGATTACGGGCGACGCGACGCCCCGCTGCCTCGGCGAGCTCGCGCGCCAGCACCGCATCGTGACTCCAGGCGAAGGCCACGCGCATCAGCTGCGGCTCAACCGCCTGAATACGCTGGCGCAGAATCCAGGATCGACATACTCGGCAGACAATATTCATGGGGCCCCACCTCGCGTGGTGTTATAGCTTGGAAGACGAGGACATAGGGGCTTTTATTCCCCCGCGGGGGAATCGAATCGATACGGCGGGGGCGGCCGGATCGGAAGGTGTTTCAGCGAACCAGCTGATTGAGGTCGAAAATGGGCAGGAGAATCGCGAGGACGATCAGCAACACCACGCCGCCCATCAAAATAATCAATAACGGTTCAAACAGGCCCAGGAGTGTCGCGACCATGACTTCGATCTCCCGCTCCTGGCTGCCGGCGGCACGCTCAAGCATCTCTTCCAGCTTGCCG
>JBFEJM010000449.1:0-2333 GCA_041553175.1 Gammaproteobacteria bacterium
ATCTCCATCGTAGTCCGATCCCATTCCATAAATCACGGTGGGGTCTGTCTGCAGACGCATACCTTTCAACAAACGGCGCACGAAAACACCGGCGATGCGCGGCCGTTCCTCGGGGACACCGGTTTCGCGTTCGATGATGGAGGCGAGAATCAGCGCCTCATACGGCGTCTCCAGCGGCAGACCCTCGGCCCGTGTCGCCCATTCGCGCGCCAACGCCTGTTCCAGTGCCGTGTAGGCACGAGCCAGGAATGCCACATCGGTTGTTCCGCGTGGGAAATGATAGGTGTCCGGCAGAAAACGACCCTCCGGATGCTCGCCGGCGTGACCGAGTGCTGTCATTATCTCGACCGGCGATTTTTCACCCAGCGTGTGCACCAGAATCTCATGCCGCTTCATCGCGTCGATCAGCTGGGCGAAAGTCCAACCCTCAACTATGGTCATGCTGTGCTGCATCACTTTCCCGCTGACCAGCAATTGCAGCAGATCGGCCGGACGCATGCCCGCCTCGATCCGGTACTCGCCGGCCTGCAGCCGCGACGCGTCACCCGAACGGCGCGCCATCCATTCCAGGTATTCGGCACGCTCGATGACACCCTGCGCGGCGAGTCCTCTGGAAATCGCGCGTACCGAACGGCCCGGCGCAATTTCCAGGACAAGACCTTCGGCCGGGACATTCAGCGCGGTGACTGTGAAATTGCGGTAGTCGAGGGCGATCCAGCCGGCTACTGCGCTGGCCAGCAGAATCATCAGCCCGATCAGGCGAAACAGAATGTCACCAAAGCCACGCCGGTGGGCTGATGTTGCGTTGTTGTCTTGCTGTGCCATATCGAGTCAGATCCGTCTTTTCATGCGTGGCGCGAGGCACGCCGTTGTTCCACCAATGACTGCAATTCCCGCGTGACTGGCCCGGGCGCATAGCGCCGATCCTGCAGTTTTCGCACCGGCCATATGCCGATCAGGCTGTTGGTCAAAAAGATCTCGTCGGCCTGATTCAGCTCATTTGATTCTATCGCGGTCACTTCGCAGATGCGCCCGGATTCACGTGCGATTTCGAGAATCACATCACGCATTACGCCGGCCACACCGCAGTTGTCCAGGGCCGGGGTCCGCAGCACGCCATTCGCGAGCATGAATACGTTCGTGAACGTACCTTCGATCACCCTGCCGCGCTGATCGAGCATCAGCCCTTCACCGATACTGTCATCATTCCACTCCAGACGCGCCAGAATCTGCTCCAGGCGATTAAGGTGCTTCAGCCCCGCCAGGACCGGATTGGTACCGAGCCGCGTTTCGCACAGGCGGATCTCGACACCACTCCGGCTGTTGTCCGGCGGATGGTCCGGCCATGCCGTGGTCATCAGAATACGCGTCGGTGCCGGGTCGGTTGGGGCGCGATACCCACGCCCGCCGCTGCCGCGGGTGATGATGATTTTCAACACACAGGTCGACGCTGCCTGTGTCAATCGATGCGCCTCGGTCCGCAGCGTATCAGTATCGACCAGGGGTATTCGCAGACGCGCGCAACCTTCGTTCAGTCGTTCTACATGAGCATCCCAGAATTCACACCGCCCGTTACGCACCGCGATCGTCTCGAACAGGCCATCACCATAGTGCAGACCGCGATCACTGATCAGGATACGATCGACCGGCTCACCATTGACAAGACAATTCTCGAGCATGCTGCGATTCTACCCTATTGTCCGCTCGTCATACCGAGCGCCAGGAGCAGACCTCGCGCCTTGGCGCGGGTCTCGGCCAGTTCATGGTGCGGATCGGAGTCGGCGACAATGCCCGCACCGGCACGCAACTCAACCATCCGGCCCTCTTGTTCAAAGGTTCTGATCAGAATATTCAGATCCATATCGCCATCCCGATTGAGATAGCCCATCGATCCGGTGTAGGCGCCCCGCGCCTTGCCCTCAAGCTCGGCGATGATCTCCATGCAGCGCACTTTCGGACAGCCGGTGATGGTGCCGCCCGGAAACAGCGCACGTATCACCTGGCCGGGCGTGACACTCGCCCGCAGCTGCCCGCGTACGTTTGATACGATGTGATGCACATGCGCATAGGATTCCAGCACCATCAGCTCATCCACACTGACGGTCCCGGGTACACAGACACGACCGAGATCGTTGCGTTCGAGATCGATCAGCATGATGTGTTCGGCCCGCTCCTTGGGGTGCGCCAACAGCTCTTGGGACAGCGCCAGATCCGCCGCGTCACCGCCGCCACGCGGACGCGTACCGGCAATCGGTCGGGTATCTATCAAGCTGCCGCGCACCCGCACCAGTCGTTCCGGTGAGGAGCTGATCACGGCGTGATCGGTCCAGCGG
>JBFEJM010000450.1:0-2332 GCA_041553175.1 Gammaproteobacteria bacterium
CAGGCCTGGCGGATCGGTGATCCCGTGGCCAAGCCGATCGTGCCGACCAACACCCGCTTCGCGGAGAACCCGATTCCGGTGGCCTTCAATGGCGTGCCCAACCCCGGCGCGGGCACCAGCAGCACCGGAGCGGCGAATCCGAAACTGTACCGGGTCAGCACGGGTCACGGCGGTGTCTTCTGCGAAGCCTGCCACGGTGCCACACATGCCGAGTTCGACACCGATGCACCGGCACTCAGCAACGATGATGTCGCGTCCGTACAGCTGCAAGGCCACACCGGCACCATCGTCGAATGTACGACCTGTCACGCCAATACCATGAACAACCGCATTACACTGAACGGTCCGCATGGTATGCATCCGGTAGGCAGCAATACACGCTTCGCCGATGGCGGCCATGAGGAACTGGCTGAACGCAACCTGCAAGCCTGTCAGGCCTGCCACGGCCCGGGGGACTATGAAAGCCGCAATGCGGTTGGCACGGTGCTGTCGCTGGCCAAGGCCGACCGCGACTTCCGCGGACTGGAGCACGGCGGTCTGGTGGCCAAGGGCGAGCCGATCGGCTGCGCCACCTGTCACGACGACTGATCGAAGGAGACGCGACGCGGCATGGACGCCGCCGGTGCAATTCGGCCCCGTGGGAAAACCCGCGGGGCCTTCTTCGTCTATATACAGCTAGAGACCGACTGGGCGGAACATGCATCGAAGCATTGCAAGGATTGTTCTTATCCTCCTCGCCCTCACGCTCTACCCGCCACGCGGTATTACCGGTGAGCTGTACGAGGTCTCGCTCGCGTCACCGCCCGTGTTGAACTTGCCGGACCTGTCCGCGCAGCCGCGCAACCTGGATGAGTTTGCCGGCAAGGTCGTGTTGGTCAGTTTCTGGGCAAGCTGGTGTACGCCCTGTATCGAAGAAATTCCCAGCATCCAACGACTCGTCACGGCAATGCGTGACCAGCCCTTTGCAGTGATCGGCGTCAACGTCGGTGAAACGCAACGGCGGGTGCAGATGACTGTAAAACGTCTCGCGATCGATTTTCCCGTGCTGCTCGACAGGGACAGCGCTGTATTCAAGGATTGGGGCGTTACGGTCCTGCCGACGGCTTATGTCATCGATCGCCGTGGCCGGGTACGCTATGCAGCGCGTGGACCCATCGAATGGGACCGAACCGACATCGTCGATCTTATGCAGGCACTGACCTACCAGTAGTAGCACTTGGATAACACGGGTCAGCGGCGATCACGCCTATGGGCGCGTTGACGTCGTCCAGCTGCCACTGATCGAACTGTTCCAGGCGAACGCCGCCCGGCGATTGGATATCAGTGAACGCACGCTGTATACCAAACAGAAATGCCTGCAACATCCGCACAACAAACAACCCAACGATACTGACATTTGTGTCACACGCCATGTTCGTTATGGCAGACGGGTATTGACACTATTGGCAGATCGATAACCGTAGACCCGTTACAGTAATTATATTTCATCAATGCCTTCATCGGCTTTTCAGCGCGACGCGCCCAAGCCGTAAATGGCGTAGCTCTTGCAATCAAGCTGCGGCACAAAACCCGCAAGACGTCATGACACGAGGCGCCTTGTCAGATGAAAAAAAACGTCATTGGAGGACAGTCATGAGATCGCATTCCGGTTCCTGGGCTTTGGCATTACTCACTGCAGCCGCGCTGACAATGAGCGGTCTGCCGGCATTCGCCGCGCAGGTGACCCTTAATCCGATCAATGACAATACCATTTACCAGGGCATCGACCCGGTCACGGCGGAGAACTACGAGCTCAACAGCTGTGGTGCGGGCAGCAACCTGTTTTCCGGTGTAACCAACGACGGCCTGGTGCGCCGTGCCCTGCTGCGTTTCGACATCGCCGGCGCCATTCCGGCGGGTTCGACCATCAACAGCGCCACCCTGACCGTCACCGTCAATCGCTCCGGCGGCAATGTCGCCCAGACCATGACCCTGCGCCGCCTGTCACAGGACTGGGGCGAAGGTATCGTCGACTGCGATGCCGGCGCCGGTGGCGGCGGCCGCGGCCTGCCCGCCAATGCGGGCGATGCCACCTGGCTCGATGCGAAGTTTCAGCAAACCGCCTGGAACACGGCGGGTGGTGATTTCGGCGTCATCAGCGCCAGCGCCAGCGTCGGCGACAACAACGGTGCCCTGGGTGTCTGGAACAGCACCACGACAGGAAATGCCGCGATGGTCAGCGATCTGCAGGACTGGCTGAATACCCCGACCAGCAACAACGGTTGGATCCTCGTCGGCCTGGAAGGTGCCGGGCCGTCGACCCGCCGCTTCAGCGCCCGCGAAGGTGGCGCGC
>JBFEJM010000451.1:0-2323 GCA_041553175.1 Gammaproteobacteria bacterium
CTTTGGCCTAATGCGCCCTACGAAAACGAATTATATCCGTGCTTGCCGTGTCAAATGTCTTTTTCTTTCGCGCGCCTTTGCGTCCTTCGCGGTAAAAGTTATGTTTTCAAAGCTTCAATCGCACGGCACGTACTCGACCACTTCCAGTCCGAAGCCGGTGATACCGTGCATCTTTTTCGGTGCCGACAGCACGCGCATTCTGGTTATACCGAGCTCAGCCAGTATCTGTGCGCCGAGGCCATAGGTGCGCAGTTCCTCGCGCCCGCTGCGCCGTGGCGGCTCACTGTGCGGATCGTCTTCGGCATAATGCCGAATGCGGCGCACCAGCGAGCGCGGATCCTCCGGTTTTCCCAGCACGATAATCACCCCGTTGCCTTCGCGCGACATGCGTTCCAACGCACGCCGCAAGGGCCAGCCGCAATCGCCGGTGGTCGCACCCAGCAGATCGCATAGGGCGCCCTGCACATGCACGCGCACCAGCACCGGCTGACTGACATCGAGCTCGCCGTGGATAAGCGCCAGATGCACCTCTTTCTCGATGGAGTCCTCGAACGCGATCAGATGGAAGTCGCCGAACTCGGTCGGCAACACACATTCCGCCACCCGCTCGACCGTCTTTTCATTCTCGATACGGTAATGAATCAGATCGGCAATGGTACCGATCTTGAGATTGTGTTCCGCCGCGAAGCGCTCCAGATCCGGTCGCCGTGCCATGGTGCCGTCTTCGTTGAGGATCTCGACAATCGCCGCGGCCGGCTCCAGACCGGCGAGCCGTGCCAGATCGCAACCGGCCTCGGTGTGACCGGCGCGGGTCAGCACGCCACCGGGCTGCGCCATCAGCGGAAAGATATGTCCCGGCATCACGATGTCGGTGGAGCGGGCATCCGCCGCCACGGCGGCCTGAATGGTCTGCGCCCGGTCCTGCGCGGAAATGCCGGTGGTGACACCTTCCGCCGCCTCGATGGATATCGTGAAGTTGGTTGAATGGGGCGAACTGTTCTCGTTCACCATCAACGGCAACCGCAATTGCTGACAGCGTTCGCGCGTCAGCGTGAGGCACACCAACCCACGCCCGTATTTGGCCATGAAATTGATATCTTCCGGACGCACCTTGGACGCGGCCATCACCAGATCACCCTCGTTTTCGCGATCCTCGTCGTCCATCAGGATGATCATCTTCCCCTGACGCAGATCTTCCAGAAGTTCTTCGACTGTGTTCAATGCCATGACCACCTGTTACCTCAATATAAAACTTTTACCGCAAAGTACGCGAAGGCGCGCAAAGAAAACCCATTAATGTTGGCCACGGAAAGCGCGGATGTTACAGCCCTGGTAGGGCGCATTAGGCCAAAAGCCGTAATGCGCCGGATGTGTTAGGCAGCAAAAACATCCGGCGCAATACGCTTCGCTATTGCGCCCTACATCGACTTGCGGCCATTGGCTTTGTCTGTGCTTTCCGTGGCAAAAAATATTTTCCTTCGTGCGCCTTCGCGTCCTTTGCGGTTAAATTCAGATCCGCCGGAATCAATCCCGCGCGAAACCGTGGCTGCGCAGGAAATCCAGTGTAATACCCTGCCCGCCCGCCTCGGCATCGCCCAGCAGAAGCCGTTCCAGATAACGTGCGATCAGATCCACTTCCAGATTGACCTTGCGACCAGTCTGATAACTGTCCAACGTCGTTTCGGCCAATGTGTGCGGCACGATATTCAAATCGAATACCCGGCCTTCGACCGCGTTGACGGTCAGACTCACTCCATCGACACAGATCGAACCCTTCTGCGCGATATAACGCGCGAGTTCCGCCGGCGCCTGAATGCGAAAACGCTCCGACCGCGCATCGCGCCGGCGCTCCAGCACCTCGCCGACACCGTCGACATGGCCACTGACCAGATGACCGCCCAGACGCGTGGTCGGCGTGAGCGCCTTTTCCAGATTCACCCGCGCACCGACCTTGAGATCACCGAGAATGGTATGCGCCAGTGTCTCGCCCGAGACATCGGCCCAGAAGCCGTCACCGGGCAATGTCACGGCAGTCAGGCAGACACCGCTGACCGCAATGCTGTCGCCGAGCTGCACGTCAGCGAGACCGAGCTTGCCGGTATGCACACGCAGGCGCAGGTCACCGCCTTTCGGTTCCAGTGCCGCAATCTCGCCCACCGCTTGAATGATTCCGGTAAACATCCGTTCACATCACCCTTTGTTCATCACCGGTACGGCCGTGATTCGCCAGTCCCTGCCGACGGCGCGCACATCGCGAATTTCCAGCGCGACCCGCTCGTCCATTTGCGTCAGTCCGGGCAGGTGGAACAGCCCGCGCGCACCA
>JBFEJM010000452.1:0-2322 GCA_041553175.1 Gammaproteobacteria bacterium
CTGCAGTGAATTGGGTATCACGCTCAGCGGCACCCTGGCACTGACCGGCTTCACCCGCATCGGCGATCCGATGGTCGTGGCCCCCTGGACGCTGGGCGCGACACTCAGATTCACCGGCTTCCAGCTGAGCCTGGGTGCACAGAGCGCGCGTGTTGACGGTGATATGAGTTACGCCGCCACTACCGGCAACGGCGTGAATGTGACGGTGGTTATCAACGGGAATACCCTGACCGTTCGCGAGGGTGGCTATAGCAGTACCCTTAGAAGCTTCAATTTTTCCTATGCGGAAAACCTCAGCACGCTGGCGTATTCACTCAACTATAACGGTACCGTCGATGCGCGGCGCGTCAATGGCCGCGTGAGCTTTCAAACCGTCACGCCCTTTACCGGCAGCAATATTCTTGGCACCTGGCCGACCGGTGGCAGTGTCCTGATCACCGGTGACAACAGTACTGTTCTATTGACCGCGCTAGGCGGCGATAGCGTGCGGATCGAGCTGGATGACAATGCTGATACTTCGATCGACGAGACCATCCTCACCACCTGGAGCGCAATAACTGCACTCTAATGGGTCATGTTCGCGTGCGTCCGTCGCGCTCTATACGGCGGGACAGCCGGAATGCTATGGTTACGCCAGTTCGCACAAGAATAACAAGTGAATGGTGTCCGCTGCCGGCTCAATGTTCCGAGTGGGTCGCCGCAAACTAAGAGTTGGAGTGCAGTCCCTCTGCTTGCGTGTTGTCACAAATCTGATCAGGTTCAGCAACGCACCGATCGACGCCTGCCGATGCGTCGAGGTACTGTGCTGAGCCGAGCTTGCCTTCGTCGATGTGCTTATGAGTGTGTGCGGACGCAATCAGCCGAAAAAATTGAAATGGACAAGATGGACGAATATGAAGAAAACAATAATTGCGGCCCTGCTGGGGCTGTGGACGGGCGCGGCCGCCGCTGAAGACGTCTGGAGCTGGCAGAGGAGCCTGGGGCTGGCAGCCGGCTATTTCGATTACGAAGAGACTGACGAGGGTCGGCGCCTCAACCGGGAGTTCGGTGTCATGCCCGGCCTGGTCGGTGAGATCGAAGGGCGTTACGGCCCCTGGTTCGGTGCGCTGCGGGGCACGTTCTTCGCCGCAGAGGTCGACTACGACGGCCAGACCAATCTGGGCACGCCCCTGACGACGGTTACCTTTGAAAATATCGCCGAAGGCGGCTTTCGCGCCGGACGCAGGTTCAATCCCGCGCCCCGGCACGGGCTTGAGGCGTACCTGGGTGCCGGGTTGCGCTGGTGGAGTCGCGATATCCGCTCGACCCCCATCGCCAGTGGTGTGATCGAGGTATATCGCTGGCCGTTCGTGATGGCCGGCCTCGAATACACCTGGGCCGTTACGCCCGAAGACAATCTGAGCCTGGATGTGCGCGGTTGGCCTCGGGTTAACCCCGGCCTCAAAGTCGACTTCAAGAATGGCTACGACGACGCGACCCTGAATCCCGAGGGCGAGGGTGGTGGTGGTCGGGTCACGCTGGCCTGGGAGCGGCGCATCCAGGCACAGAAGTCCATTCTGGTCGAGCTCTGGTACGAGCGCTGGGATCTGGGCAAGAGTGCCGAGGAGCCGCTGCGCCTGGGGGGCGTCACGGTGGGAACCTTGTATGAGCCCGCCAGTACAACTGAATTCGTCGGCCTGAGTGTATCGCTGCGTTGGCTATAAAATATCTAAATATCTTATAGTTAGGATTGATCCGGCGATGCCCGCACTGGACTGACGGGGCCGGATCGGAGTGATTGGCCCGCACGCCATACTCGCATCAAAACTTAGGGTGAGCTATAAATATGGGGACCTGCCAGGAGATGCCCCCATGTCACCCACGTCGCCCAAAATCCCCCTCCGCGAGCGAAAATATTTCCAGACCCGGCTGCGCCTGGCTCGGGCGCTGCAGGAAGAGCTCGAAAAGACCTCACTGGACGCACTCGTGGTGCGCGATCTGTGCGAGCGGGTCGAAGTGTCGGAGGCGACCTTCTTCAATTACTTCCCGAAAAAGGCCGACCTTCTCGGCTACCTGAGTCAGCTCTGGACGGTGGATCTTGCATGGCACGGACATCAGGCGCTGGCGCAGGCGGAGCGCAGCGGCCTGGCCGTGGTGCAGGCAATCTTCGAGCGTGCGGCGCAGCAGTTTCAGCAGGCGCCCGGCACTACCGGGGAGTTGATCGCCTGGCAGGCACGGGTGCGCAGCCGACAACAGCCAGAACCGCTCAGCGCCAGCGAACGGCGGCTCGCCTTTCCCCAACTGGCCGGCATCGAGGCGTTGCCGGATCAGGGCATTGAACAG
>JBFEJM010000453.1:0-2317 GCA_041553175.1 Gammaproteobacteria bacterium
CTGGGTTACTACAAGCAAACCGGCTCCGATGCCTATGACATACAGCTTGATATAGCCGCTTTCAACCAGCTCCTCAGGGACAACGGACTTAGTCCCAATGATTTCACTGGAGAGGAAATTTCCGACGCAGAACATTTCGTTACCGCCGCCGTGATGACAATGGTTTGTAGTGGTTCAATGATCCTGGACACCGAGATAGGTGGTAATTTTGCCATCGCAAGCGAGGTGTTCGATGACGAAACAACGACAATCCTTCTCACCGGAGTTCAAGCACGATGCGGCTTGTCTGGTGCTGGACCAGAATTACTCGATTATGGAGGCATGCCGTTCGCTGGATGTCGGCGAGACGGCGCTTCGCCGCTGGGTCACTCAACTCCGTGAGGAACGTGGCGGTGTGACGCCCAAAGGCAAAGCACTGACCGAAGACCAGCGCCGCATTCAGGAGTTGGAGGCCCGCATCCATCGCCTGGAGCGGGAGAAAGCCATTTTAAAAAAGGCTACAGCTCTCTTGATGTCAGACGATCTCGATCGTACGCGCTGATAGACCGGTTGAGTGAGCGAGAAAGCATTGATGTGGTCTGTTCAGCGTTCGGTATCGCCCGCTCCAGCTACTATGCTCATCGGAACCGGCAAGTGGTCATCGATGGGTCCAGGCTGGTTTTGCGGGCCAAGGTCAGGGAAGCCTTCAGGCGCAGCCGCAATGCTGCAGGCAGTCGCATGATCAGGGACCGATTACGTGAAGAGGGCATCGAGATCGGCCGCTACAAGGTCCGTAGCCTGATGCGCGAGGCGGGCCTGGTCAGCAGACAGCCTGGCCGACACACCTATCGTCATGCGCCAGTGGAACGGCTCGATATCCCAAATCGGCTGAGCCGCGAGTTTGAGGTCCCGCAGCCGAATCAGGTCTGGTGCGGTGACATCACCTACATCTGGGCGGAGGGGCGATGGCAGTACTTGGCCGTGGTGCTCGATCTTTGTGCCCGTCGCGTTGTTGGCTGGGCAATGGCGTCTACCGCGCATGCCGAACTGACAACCAGGGCCTTGGATATGGCACATGAACACCGCGGGAGACCAAATGGTGTGCTGTTCCATTCGGACCAGGGGAGCCAGTACGCCAGTTGGGCATTCCGGCAACGCCTCCGGCGCTACCGGATGGTCCAGAGCATGAGCCGGCGCGGCAACTGCTGGGATAATGCGCCAACGGAGCGCTTGCTCCGCAGCCTAAAAAGCGAATGGGTGCCTGCGCAGGGGTATGCCAGTGCCAGAGAAGCGCAGGGCGATATCGGCTACTACCTGATGCACCACTATAACCATTGGCGGCCTCATCAGTTCAACAGCGGGCTGCCACCGGCCAAGGCCGAAGAAAAACTTAATTCACTGTCCAGGATTGGTTGACCACTACACCCCCGTCGCGATGGAGTTCGCGCAGGGAGCCCCTCGCAGCGCCCAGCGCATCAGGAAACACGCCTGTGCGCCGCCGTGCACATCAAGACCCTAATCCCAAGAGTCCGCAGTCAGCTCTTTACAGCCACGGCGATAGCGCACTCAGCCGATCGACTTGCGATGGCGTTGTGCGAGTTTGACGTAATAAGCGGCGGAGTAGGCGAAGTAGGCCTTTTCCCTGTCGCTGAGCGCGCGCGCCTGGCGCGCCGGGGTGCCGGTGTACAGATAACCTGATTTCAACACCTTGCCGGGCGGGACCAGGCTGCCGGCCCCGATGATCACGCCGGACTCGATTACCGCCTTGTCCATCACGATGGCACCCATGCCGATCAGGCAGTCGTTGCCGATCTCGCAACCGTGCAGGATGGCTTTGTGCCCGACCGTGATCCGGTCACCGATCAGCAACGGCGATCCGCCGGGCATGAACGGGCCGTCGTGACTGTTGTGCAGCATGCAGCCATCCTGGATGTTGGTCTCACGCCCGATGCGGATGCGGTTGATGTCGCCGCGTACCACCACGCCGGGCCAGATACTGGAGTGTGCGCCGATATGCACATCGCCAATCACCAGGCACAGGGGATCGAGCCAGGCCTCGGCGTCTATCTCGGGCGTGTGATTTTCGAATACGCGAATGTGTCTCATGTTAATCAGCCGGGCTGCCGTTATATTTCCTATCAACGTTAACAGGCATCGGGGGCTCGTGAAATGGAAGTGGGCACAATGATTTTCATTGCTGTTGTGGTATTCGTCGCAGGATACGCCATTGTCATATACAACAATCTGGTCGGGCTGAAACATGCGGTCAGCCAGGCCTGGGCGAATATCGACGTCCTGCTCAAGCAGCGCCACGATGAGCTGCCCAAGCTGGTCGAGA
>JBFEJM010000454.1:0-2309 GCA_041553175.1 Gammaproteobacteria bacterium
CACCCTCGACCACCTGCGCGCCTGCATCGGCCAGGACGTTCAGTTCGAAGGTCAGCAGTGTCAGATCATCGAGTTGCTGGAAGATGGACCGACCCTGGTCCTGAGCTGCATCACGGCGAGCCTGACCATCCAACCGGACCAACATGGCGAGGCCCACCGACGCGTACCCCGCACCCTGACGCTGCCGGTCTGGGACAGTTCAGGTGAGAAATTGAGTGCGGATCTTCTGAATCTCGGCTTGATCAAACAAGACCGCTAAGCGCGATCGTACCGGATCAGATCTCCCCCAGCAGGCGCTCCACCCGTTCGGCATCCGCTTCGACATCCACGCCGGGACCCGGTGCGGTGACGGCATCGTCGACATGAATGCGTTCGCCGTGCCAGAGCGCGCGAAGCTGCTCCAGCTTCTCGGCACTTTCGATCGGCGCCGGCGCCAGCGTCCGGTACCGGCGCAGAAAGCCGACCCGATACGCGTACAGACCGAGATGGCGGCGGTAGCCAACGCTGGCGGGCAACTGATCACGCCGCACGGCAAAGGCATCGCGTTCCCAGGGAATCGCCGCGCGGCTGAAGTAGAGCGCGAACCCCCGTTCATCAGTTACCACCTTGACGACGTTGGGATCAAAGACCTCTTCGGCACTGGCGATGGGCGTCGCCAGGGTCGCGATAGCGGCCTCCGCGTGGCGGGCGAGATTGTCGGCAACCTGCTGGATCAGGGCGGGCGGCATCAAGGGTTCGTCCCCCTGCAGATTGACCACAATGGTCGCATCATCCCAGCCCATGATATCGACCACTTCAGCCAGCCGGTCGGTACCGGACGGATGATCGACAGCGGTCATGACAACGTCTCCAGCGAAATCCCGCACTGCGCTTTGAATTCGTGCGTCGTCGGTCGCGACGATCACCTGCTCGGCACCGCTTTCGCGCCCGCGCCGGTAGACGTGCTCGACCATGGGCCGACCGGCAAGCATGCGCAACGGCTTGCCGGGCAGCCTCGACGAACCGTAGCGCGCCGGTATGACGACTTTGAAGTCAGACAATTGATACCCCGTCCGCTGTCTTCATACGGTTCAGGCGACGTCCTCGTCCGGCGGCAACTGGCGCGCTTCCTCTTCCAGCATCACCGGAATGTCATCGCGGATGGGATAGGCAAGCCGGTCCACCTTGCATACCAGTTCCTGCTCGGTCTTGCGGTAGACGAGCGGCCCCTTACAGACCGGACAGGCGAGAATATCGAGTAGTTTCTTGTCCATGGGGGTACCTCTTCTGAAACAGCGTTTATCCTACCAGATCGGGCGTTGGTGCGGCTCCCGATCGTGCCAGCAGTGCCAGAAGCTGCGTGCCGAAGCGGCTATCCAGTTCCACCCGCGTGCCGACCGCCCAGATGTTGTCCCGTGCAAAGCGTCTGCATTTGACCGCATCCTTTTCCGTCATCAGCACGGGGGCGTCGGCAAAGGCCAGGTCCTCGGCACGGAACACGTAGTGATCGGCAAAGGCGTGAGGCTCGATGTCCAGACCCTGCTTGCGCAGATCATCGAAAAAACGTTCCGGCCGGCCGATGCCGGCAACCGCATGCAGTCGTTGGCCGCGAAAATCGGCCAACGGGCGCTGCGCGTCATTGAGCAGATTGGTGGCGCTATCGGCACGGACGGTCAGTGCATATTCGTTGCGTCCGGCCAGCCCGTTGACAACGACCAGATCGACACGCGTCAGTCGACTCGCCGGTTCGCGCAACGGGCCGGCCGGCAGACACAGCCGATTGCCGAACCGGCGCACACCATCGATCACGGCGATTTCGATATCGCGGCCCAAGGCGTAGTGCTGCAGGCCGTCGTCGCTGATGATCACATCACAGTCATGGTGTTCCAGCAGCTGCTGGGCCGCGGCCACGCGATCGGGCGCCACCGCCATCGGGCAGCCGGTCAGGCGCGCCAGCAGCACCGGCTCGTCACCAACCATGGCGGGATCGCTATCGGCGCGCACCTGTTGCGGCCAGTGCCGGGCCTGACCGCCATAACCGCGCGCAACGAGACCGGGCTTGAATCCCTGCCTACGCAGATAGTCCGCCAGCCAACAGACGACCGGTGTCTTGCCGGTGCCGCCGACGGTCATGTTACCGACCACGATCACCGGTACACCGACACGCTGCGTGCGTTTCAGACCGAGTCGATACGCCAGTCGTCGCAGCCCGATCGCCGCACAATACAGCCCCGTCAGCGGCAACAGCGCAATGACCCAGGGGCTACGGCCATACCAGATATCGTTCAGCCAGTGCATGGATGCTTGATTTTCCTTTCACACCGGAGGGC
>JBFEJM010000455.1:0-2305 GCA_041553175.1 Gammaproteobacteria bacterium
TGATCAGCAAGGACAAGGAAAAGGACTGACGCCCGTCGGCGGCGAACCGCCAAGTTGGTTCAGTCCTGTGCAAGCCGGCGGAGTCGTCAATATTTCTTGCGCAGAATCAGCCGTTGACCATTATTCAGCATTTCCAGCCGCCCCAGATAAGACATCCCCAGCAGCAACTCCACCGGCTGCGATCCCTCCAGCACAACGGCCTTGACGTTGCGCAACAGGATATCTCCCACTTTCACCGAATCCAGATGCACTTCATAGACCTGCTCGACACGCGACGCCGTCATCACGACACTGGGCGTACCGACCACGCGATAGTCGATACCCAGACGACGCGCCTGCCCCGCATTCATGGCGATGGAAGTGGCACCGGTATCCACCAGAAAATTGACCGGCATACCATTGATTGAGCCCACGGTGTGGAACATGCCATGGGTATCGCGGAATATGTGTACTTCGGGCGATTCGATTTTCTTGTAGGTCGAACGTATGCGGGAGCCCAAGGGATAGCGCCGCGTCTCGCCATCGATATCGAGCGTCGCGCCGCTGCCGTCCGTACTTACCAGCCGCACGCCATTGGCCGCGGTTTCACCGACCTTCAGCTTGACGCGGACACCGTCGACGCGGATCACGGCCTGATCACGGAACAACGCCAGCACTTCCACATCTGCGGCAATGGCGCAGACTGGAGCGGCCAGCGTCAGTACCATGAGGAGGCTCACCAGCCAGTGGCGTGCGGGCGGGAATGTGACCGATGTGCGCCTAGCGGCGGCCCAGCGAGGCACGCAACCCTTCCGTGGCATCGGAAACTGAAGTTCGGGCATGGGCATGATCTTTCCCGGGGTTTGATTCAAAGAATGCATCAATACTACGGGTCAATTTCTGCACATGCCAGTGCAGTTCATTAAGCATCAGATCCAACTCGTTCAGTTCGGCGAGGATTTCGTCATCCTCCTGGCCCTGCAGGGACTGCAGCCACTGCAGAAGTTCATCTCGGGTCAGTCCCGACGAAACAATCATGGTCTGGACCTGGGTCGCGGCATCGATCAGCGCTTTGCTACGCTCACCGAGTGGCAGAATCTGCAGTGTTTTCAGAATCTGATCCAGATAACCGATTTGCTTGAGCACATTCTCCGCCCGCCGGGTGATCTGGTAGGCGTAATTCGAAACACTGCTGCATGGATTCAGTCGTGTCGTCGTCAGTCCCGAATTGCGTAACAGATTGATCGCCGCGTTGGCGATCGCTTTGCCGTGATTGCCACCGTTCATCTGCAGATAAGGCACGGCATCGGCCAGACCGCGTCCGACCTTGGCAAACTGTTTGAAACGCATGGCCTGCAGCGTATCGGCCAATCCGACCACCAGGCCCAGTCGACTGATGGCGCTTTCAGCCAGTCGCTGCGGATAACCTGAACCGTCACAGCGTTCGTGATGCTCGGCCACAGCGGCGATTATCTCTGCGGGCATTTGGGCCGACTGCAGACACTGGCGGCTCAGATCGACGTGGCTCTGAATGGCACGCCAGTCCTGCGCTGACAATGCTCCCGTCTTGGTCAATACGTCAGCGGCTATGTTGAGGAACCCGATATCGCGCACCAGACCCGCGATGTACGCATAGCGCACGGCGACATCGCCAAGATTGAGTTTGTAGGCAATCAGCGCGGAGAACCAGCCGCAGAACAAGGCCTCATTGAACCGGTCCGGCAACTGCTGCGCCAGTACGGTCAATTTCTGCCAGAGGACAGCCGGAACATCCATACCATCGGTCAACTGACGCAACAGATCGTCACCGAACGCCCGATCATGCAGCGTCTTGAGATCCGGGTATTTGCCAAACATCGTGTATGTCAGGTGGAACAGACGCGCGCCATCGATAGGGCGCTGAAGCTGCACCAGCTGCTCGATCGGAACCTGCAGGGCCTGGCCGAATACCCGCTGGTGATTGACGATCTTTTCCGCAACCGCGTCATCGATGGGCTGCCCGCTGCGCACCAGAATCACACCCATTGCATCGCGAATATCCGCCGTCGCCATCACGGCCTGCACACGATTGATCTGGGCCAGACGCGCCACGTAATGATCGATGTCACTCGCGGCGGTCGCCTGTTCATTTTGCTGTGCAACAGAACTCAGCACGTTACTCACTCCCTGCAGGCATTCAATCTGATGCGATACATGGCGCCGGTAGCGACGTCCATATCGATTGTCATCCGGTTCGCGCGAGTCAAATCTTGGGCATGCAAACACCGCCCAGGACCGATATAAGTTCGGGTTTTGATTCGATTAAACCGAAATACTGGTTACTGAA
>JBFEJM010000456.1:0-2305 GCA_041553175.1 Gammaproteobacteria bacterium
CGGTTGACCCGTGCCGATCATCGGCTGCAGATAGGCAAACGGCTGGATCTGATAAACCGGGTATGGAAGGCGGATGACGCCTTCTACCGCCAGTGCAGGCCAGAGGTGGATGGCGAGTTGGCGAAATTCTGGGGTCAGATGCTGAAGCTGCATTTGAAAGCCGGAAGCGTTGATGATGCTAAAGCCGCCATTGGCGAGCTTGATAAGCTCGATGCCCGTGATCTGGGTCCGCAAATGTATGTATACAGGGCGCTCGCCTATACGCCGGGAAGTTCCGTACTATTGCCCATATTGCAATCATTGAGAAAAAGACTGGGTTAACATAAGGCTTAGCACAACAGGACACCATCTTGCGGGAGTTATTCAAGTATCTGCTGTGGCGGTACCATCGCTATCAGGATCATGCCTTCGACCAGCGCTACAGGGTGGATACCGGTCAGGGCGATGCGTCTTACCTGCAGGATGTCGCCTCGGGGAACAAGGATTTCGCAGTCGCCTATGAACCGGTTCAGGTGTTCATGTTCCGCCGCATGCTGCGTGAGCTGGCGCTGAATCTATCCGGCTATGCCTTTGTCGACTTGGGGTCCGGCAAGGGGCGTGCACTGCTGTTGGCCGCGCAGCATGACTTTGCTCAGATCATCGGGGTCGAGTTCTCGCCGCAGTTGCATGAGATAGCACAAACGAATGTGGCGACATTCTCAAGCAAGCTGAGTGAAAATAATATCATTAAGCTGCTCTGTCAGGACGCAGCTGAATTCGAGTTTCCCCGCCGCAATCTGGTACTGTTTCTCTACAATCCCTTTTTTGGCCCCGCGATGCAGGCGGTGGTCGAAAAGATTGCCCGCTTTGTTTCCGATGAGCCGTTTGATCTGGTGATACTGTACCGGAATCCCCAGTGTTCGGGTTTATTGGATGCTGTTCCGGGGCTGGATCTGATCAACGCGACCGAGTCCTTTCGGATTTACCGCAAGACGCCGGCGGTCACAGAAAAAGCCGCGCCTGAATGATCGAAATCATCACCGATCTGGCTTTACTGGACCCCTTGAAGCCGTCCTGGGATGTGCTCGCGGACACGCAGGGCAGCCCGCTGTTGCGCTTCGACTGGTTCGTGAGCTGCGCGGAAACCCTGTATGTCGGTGACGAACTACGCGTTGTCGTTGTGAGAGAGGACGATCGTGTGATGGCGATTGCCCCCCTGTGCCTGACAAAGAGAAGCGGTGTCCGCACATTGGAATTGCTCGGGTCTTCCATCCTGCATGAGCCGACAGCCTTTCTGTATGCCGATCACAATAGCCTGAGTCGGTTAATTCAGGCCGTGATCGACCTCGGATTTCCGGTGGTGTTGCTGCGCATACCGCATGATCCGGCGTTCCATGACTGCCTGACCGCAATGAAGTGGCGGCGGGGGATTATCCTGCACAAGCGGACGGCACCCTCGGCATTCCTCAACCTGCCGTCGGATTGGAATGTATTCTTGGCGAGCCTGTCGTCGAACAGGCGCTATGATTTTCGGCGTAAACGAAAATGCCTGGAAAAAGCTGGCGCAGTGACGACGCGTATTGTCAGCCCCATGCCGACAGAGTTGCCCGCATTGCTGGAGGATGCATTGCTGGTTGAAGACAGCAGCTGGAAAGGCGAGGCGGGGTCCTCGCTGTTGAAGCATCCGGAACTGCAGGGGTTCTTTCAGCGCTATCTGGCCAAAGCCTGTGCAGACGGCATCGTGCGCCTCTGTTTTATAGATATCGATGGCAGGCCGATTTCGATGCATATTGCGCTGCAGTCGCATAAGACGTTCTGGGTCTTGAAGCTGGGCTATGATGCGTCGCTGGCGAAATGTTCGCCGGGATCGCAACTCGCGATGGATACAATTGAGTATAGCGTGCAACAAGAGCTTGCACGCTACGAATTCCTCGGTTCCGAAGAATCCTGGCAGGACGCCTGGCCGATCGAGCGACACACCTATTATTCGGTGCTCGCCTACCCCTATTCGCTGCACGGTCTGTTGGGGGTGTTGATGTTTGCCGTGACATTTGTACGCAAGAGAATTTTGCGGCTTATAGCGAAGAAATAGGGCATACGGATTGATGATCGAAGTATCGGGAACAGGCTGCGTTCCTGCTCAATGCGGTGATCCGATACACTCGAAATGTCATCGGCCGTGCATCCCGCGTCAAAACAGTTAAAATCAAAGTCAGCCCAGCGATAATTCAATCCGCGGAAGGGAGCACGGCCAAGGCGCACTACGGTCGATCCGCGACACATACAGGGAGCGGTATGTATCAGGTCTATATCTCATCGACCTATC
>JBFEJM010000457.1:0-2297 GCA_041553175.1 Gammaproteobacteria bacterium
CATGGCCGGATTCGATCGGGAAACTGATGCCCTGATTCCACTTTGTGGTGGCACAGGCGTTGTAGGTTATCGGTCCCTTACAGCCGAGTTCGAACAGACACCAGCCCTTGCGCGCACCCGCGTCGTCGAAGGTCTTGGCGAACTTGCCCTGATCATAGAACGGCCGCCGGTAGCAGCGGTCATGAATGGAATCGCCATAGAACATGATCGGGCGCCCGAGGCTGTCCAGCTCGGGAATCGTGCCGAAGGTCAGGTAATGCGCAAGCACGCCGGTAATGACGACCGGAATGGGTGGACAGCCCGAAACGTTGATGACCGGCTTACGCTCGATCAGGCCTGCATCCATCAGTTCGTCGACACTCATGGCCCCGGTCGGATTGGGTTTGGCTCTGGGAATACCGCCAAAGGCGGCACAGGTGCCGACCGCCACGATCGCGGCTGCATTGCTGACACTGTCTTTCAACATCTGCAGATTGGTCATGCCGGCAATGGTGGAATAGACGCCGTCGTCGCGGGTGGGGATGGAACCGTCGACCAGCACCAGATAGCCCGGCTCCTCCATCGCCTGTTCGCGTGCATGCTCTGCCGCCTCGCCCGACGCGGCCTGCAGAGTATGGTGATAGTCGAGCGAAATAATGTCGAAAATCAGATTCTCGACGGTGGGCGTGTGCGAACGGGTCAGTGACTCGGTACAGCCGGTGCACTCCTGGAACGACAACCAGATCACCGACGGCCGACTGCGCTTGCCCAACGCCTCCGCGATCGCCGGCGCCATGCCGGGCGGCAACGCCATCAGCGAGGCCGTCGCGGCGCAGAATTTCAGGAAGGCGCGGCGACTGATACCTTGCCGTGCGAGCTGTTCAGCTACGGTGGGACGACGCGACATGGCTTCCTCCTTACCTGGTGAATATCATTCCTGCGCCAAACGGCTGCGCAGTGCCTCGAGTGCTTCCCTGATGTCATCGCGTTGCGCGCGGATGATATCGGGGCAAAAACATATTTCAATGAATTCGGCAACAACCTCATCCAGGGCATTGCGATGAGTGACCCACCACACCCCATGCACGGCGGTTTCAACAACCAGACTTGATCCCAACGCGCTGACGTCGGCGCGTACTTCACCTTCGCCCAGGGTTTCCTTGAGATAGGCGAGCTCACCCGGCATCAGCGGCAGGCTGCGCACATCGATGCTGTGTTCCTTGCCGGACTGCAGCAGGGCATCGAGACTCGCCTCCAACTCCGCCAGCAGCGCCTGCACATTGCCGGTACGCAGCGGCTGACCGGTCTGCTCGATATTGATCTGAATGTTATCCAATCCGCTCATTGACGCCACTCCGAAATAAGGTCGAGTACGCGCTGACCGGCCGCCGGTATGGCCGCCGCAACGCGCGTCGTCGGCGTATCGCTCCAGTCGACGTTCTGCGGCTGGATTCCGATCAGGGCGCGGCGTCTGGGTAGACGCTCGGTGAGCACCGCGACGGCGAGAAGATCCAACAGACTGACCTCATGCACGCTGCGTTTGCGGTTTCCACCCACGAAGGCATCCATTTCCTGATCCTGATAGCACTGTATCGCGCCCGCCTCGGCACCCAGTTCGGCGGCATCGACGACAATCAATGCATCGGTGGATTGAATGGAATCCGTCAGGGCAAAGCTGAGTGTTCCGCCATCGAGGTAGCGGACGCCCGGCGCATTCGGCGACCGGGTCTGCAGATAGCGGATGACATGCACCCCTGCACCCTCGTCGCCCAACAGGGTATTGCCGAGCCCCAGCACCAATACATCCCCGTTCATATTGTCCTTATATGTTCCGACTTTAGCTTTCCGGCCGAGCCCGACTTAAGTATTGACGTTTATCATGGATCCGCAACAGGGCATTCTTGATTTGTATCAAACAGACCCGTGTTTAATGTTTCCGCTCAAATCTATTTATAGCAGGCTGAAGCCTGAGTCTCCGCGCCATCGATTTGGCAGCTAGCCCATGGGTTCCAGCTCAAGCGCGAAAGACCATTCTTAAACGCGGGGCTTTGTTGCGAGATTTCTGGGAACAGGTGCCCTGCAACGCGGGCTGTACTGGCACATTCCAGATCAGGTCTATACTGAACGGTGATCCATCCAGGTGAAGGGAGCGTAAACAGAAATTTATGTGTCTAGGGATACCCATGCAGGTCAGCCGAATTGACGGATTTCTGGCACGCTGTGAAGCCAAGGGCGTCGAGCGCGATGTCAGTCTTTTCATGCTGCAGGACGAAACGCTGAGTCCGGGCGATTTCGTTATGGTGCATGTCGGCTACGCG
>JBFEJM010000458.1:0-2295 GCA_041553175.1 Gammaproteobacteria bacterium
ACATAACCATCACGATCGACGCTGAAGGCACCGGAACGCGAATAGACACGCGAACCGTTGTCGTCGAGCACATACATGCCCTCGCCGTTAATCGCCAGATCGAGGCTGTTGTTGGTGAATTCGATATTGCCCTGCGAGAACTGCTGGGCAACGCGTGCAAGTCGAACACCACCGCCGACAGCGGTATCACTGACACCACCCAGCGAGGTCGCGTATACATCAGCAAACTCGGCGCGCGAGGATTTGAAACCGGTGGTACCGGAGTTGGCGATATTGTTACCCGTCACTTTAAGATCGGATGACGCTGCGTTAAGACCACTCAGTGCAATGCGAAATGGCATCTCGTACCCTCCTCGTCAGAGAATCTGTTTGACCTGGGAAAAATCCAGCGGGCCAACACCCGCGAGATCCAGCAGCAAGCCGCCGCCACGTCCCAAGGTCACACCGTTTACTTGATTGGCAACCAGGGCCTCGATGGCCTCGTTGCGTCCGTTGAATTCAGCTTCGGCACTTATGAGATAGGTGCCCGGCGGCGCGTACGTCCCGTCATCACGCAGACCGTCCCAATTGAAATGAACATCACCGGCAGCCTGACTGCCGAGTGGCAAACGCCGTACCAACTGGCCGGCGCTGTCGTAGACTTTTACCGCAACTTCTGAACTCGCGGTTGGAAGTTCGACGCTACCGCGGATACTGCCACCCTGAGCAAGCACACCAAGCCCGGTCGGTGCCAGCACTTCCCGGCCCACCAGAGTTGCAGCCTGTAGCGCCTGATTGGAGACCAGCGACTCACTCAGTTCGTTGAATGACTTCTGCAGATCCTGCAAACCGCTGACCTGACTGAACTGGGCAATCTGGGCGAGAAAATCGCCGTTTTCCATCGGCTCGAACGGATCCTGATTACGCAATTGCGCGACCATGAGGGCCATGAAATCTTCCTGGCCCAGCTTGTTCTTGTCCTTGCTGCTCTCCTGTGCATCCTGCACGGAACGCAGGCCAAGCCCGGAAAGAAGACTGCTATCGATTGGACTCACCATGTCGGCTTATCTCCTGATCTGACCTACTGCCCCAGCCGTAGCGTGGCCAGCAACATCTGTTTGGATGTGTTTAGAACTTCCACATTGTTCTGATAACTGCGCGAGGCGGAAATCATGTTCACCATTTCGTCGACTGCATTGACGTTGGGCAGGTAGACATAACCTTCCTCATTTGCCAGAGGATTGTCTGGCGCATAGCGCTGTTGGAGCGGCTCCTGGTTTTCGACGATGCCGAGCACGCGAACACCGGCTGCCTCACTTTCTCCATGCATCGCCTTGAGCATGGCTGCGAACACCGGCTGCCGGGCCTTGTAGGTTGTGGCCTCGGTAGCGCCGACGCTTTCGGCGTTGGCGAGATTGCTCGCGACCGTGTTCAGCCGCACGCTCTGCGCGCTCATGGCGGAACCGGCGATATCGAATGTCTTAAACAGGGACATGATTATTCTCCCTTGAGAGCGGTCATCAGACCTTTGATACGTCCGCTCAGGAAGGTGAGCGTGGCCTGATAATTCACGGCGTTTTCGGCGAAAGCGGCCTGTTCGACCTGAGCATCGACGGTGTTACCGTCCAGCGCGGGCTGGCTGGGCACGCGGTACCGAAGAGGAATGCCATTGATGCCGGAGTCGGGTTCGAACGCGATATGGCGCGCCTTTGTGGTCTGCATGGCCAACTGTTCACCCTGAGCCTTGTCCATCATGGCGCGGAACTCAAAATCGCGTGCCTTGAAGTTTGGCGTATCGGCGTTAGCCAGATTGGATGCGAGGACCTCCGACCGACGACCCCGGAGAACCAGGGCTTCGGGCATGGGACCCAGCGCAGAATCGATGCTAATCGGCATGACAACCTCAGTAGTCTTGAATGTCGTTGTTTCAGACATAAGCAACCGACGTGCCAGCATCGCGAAAGCGTTGTACTGACTGGGTTTCAGTGAGAATCAGTGTGGTTGGAACAGGTGGGGTACGGCAACAAACGGCCGCCAGGCGGCAAAGGGATAATCAGGGCTTGCCACCCCGGGCGGCAATACCAGTAGTGGAACGGGATGTGGTGGCCGCGGCGGGTGCAGCAGGACGCTGCGCCAGATTGGTCTTGACGCGATAAACCGAGCCGCGCGGACAACGCACCATCTCGAATTCATCCGAATACTGGGTGATGGATTCCGAAGAACCCAGAAACAGGTATCCTCCTGGGTTGAGCGCGCGGGCCATACGGGCCAGGATGTCGGCTTTGGATTCACTCGAGAAATAGATCAGGACATTGC
>JBFEJM010000459.1:0-2281 GCA_041553175.1 Gammaproteobacteria bacterium
TGAGGCTTTTTTCAAGTTACCAGGCGGCCTATCCAGAATACTACGAAATCAGAATACTTCTGCCGGACGGCTACGAGGACACACGGTCGGCGCCAGATCTGGAGCACAACAGGACTGAAGACGAATCCGGAACAGAGTTCTGGAAGAGTCTTGTTGCGAACGAGGAAGACTTTCTGGTCCAGTTCGCGGAAAACCCGGATAACGGCCAGTTTGTGGCCTACGTCGGCAAGCCGGTTCTGATCAAGAACGCCAAAGTAGATCCCATTCTTGCGCGTCCCATACTGCGCGGATATCTCGTGATTACCATCAGACTTGATCAGCTCCTGCAGCGAATTGCCGACACGGTTATCGGTTCGCACGGGTATATGTTTGCTGTAGACAGTTCGGGCATTGTGCGGGCGCACAAAGATCCGGCGAAAATCGGTCAGAAGCTGGAACCGGGGCTGTTTGAGGAAATGTTGGGTGCGGCCGGTACGGGGGCTGAACTTGTGACGCTGTTGGATGGACAGAAGTTGCACATCCAAGGTAAGCGGCTCGACTTCAATCTGTGGCTGTTTACCTCTGTTCCGAGTGCAGAATTTGTTATTGCGGGTAAAAAACTCGCCTCGGTGGTTGCGGGGATCACCGTGCTTGCGATCGTGGTCACTGCAGGTATGTTGTTCGTGTTCCTGAATGCGGTTTTTCTTGCGCCTGTGCGCGGACTGCGCGATGCGACCCGTCAAATCGGCGCAGGCAATCTGCAGGTGGATGTGGATGTCTCGGCCAGCGACGAGCTGGGCGAACTCGCACGGGCATTCCGGGAGATGGGGCAGAGCCTGCACCGATCGCAGGAACAGATCCGTTATCACGCCTATCATGACAATCTGACTGATCTGCCCAACCGCTTTATGTTCCATGAATTCCTCGAGCAGGCAGTGAACCGTGCCCGTCGGCATCAGGAAAGACTCGGCATTCTGTTTGCCGATGTCGACGGCTTCAAACGCGTGAACGATACAATGGGGCATCATGCCGGTGACGAACTGCTGCGTGAGATATCAGCCCGCATTCGTTCAGTGGTCCGGCATGAAGATATGGTGGGTCGTGCGGACGATGATTCCCCCAATGTTGTATCGAGACTCGGCGGTGACGAGTTTGTGGTTCTGCTGGGCGAATTGTCCTCGGAAATCGAGGCGACCAAGGTCGCGAAACGTATCATAGAGACAGTTGGCAGGCCCTACACCCTGCAGGGGCAGGAGATCTATATCGGCATCAGTATCGGTATCGCACTTTATCCCGACAACGGAGCCGATGCCGAACAGTTGCTGAAGAGCGCGGATAAGGCGATGTTCCACGCCAAGGCCAGCGGCAAGAACAATTTCCAATTCTACGACCCGAAGATGAATGCGGTGGCTATCAACCATCTGGGGCTGGAAGCGGATCTGCACAGGGCCATGAACAGTGACGACCTGTTTATGGTGTACCAGCCCAAGATCGATCTGAGAACGGGGTATACAGTAGGTGCCGAGGCGTTGATTCGCTGGCGGCATCCCACCGAAGGCATGATTCCGCCTGCGGTATTTATTCCTATCGCGGAAGAAACGGGCCTGATCGGTGCGCTGGGGGACTGGATCCTGCTGCAAACCTTCAGTCAGGTGCGTGACTGGCAGGATACGGCCGCGGGCAATTTGATTGTTTCCATCAATATATCGAGTCAGCAAATTGGTAATCCGGATTTCAGTATGCAGGTCGCGGAGATGCTGAAAGAGACCGGCACAAGACCCGAACGTCTGGATTTCGAGCTGACCGAAACCAGTGTTATGCGCATGGAGAATTATGTCGACGAGGCGTTACGCGCTATCCGCGATCTGGGCATCAGTTTGTCGCTGGATGATTTCGGTACCGGTTATTCCTCATTGAGTCACTTGCGGCGTTTTCCCATCGACTATCTGAAAATCGATCGCAGTTTCGTCGATGAGGCGCTTACCAATCCTGACGACGATGCGATTGTCACGGCGATTATCGGCATGGCAAAGAACCTCGGCCTGCGGGTTGTTGCCGAAGGTGTGGAGACGGTGGAGCAGGGCGCGATGCTGTGGCAACGCGGCTGTGACTTCGCGCAGGGATACTATTACGGCAAACCCATGCCGGCGGCGGATCTTCTGCAACGTCTGCAGGAGGAACATGCAGCACTGTTGGAGGCCGGTGAATCCGTGTTACCGGCGCCGGCAAAGAAAAAGCCCGCGCTGGGTGGCGCGGGCTGAAGGGCATCGTAAAGCAGTATTGCGGTCAGAGGGGAATGTAA
>JBFEJM010000460.1:0-2260 GCA_041553175.1 Gammaproteobacteria bacterium
GAAGGTGCATGCCGGCCCCGGCATAGAGCCGAAGAGAATCGAATTGTCGCGACCAGAGCACGCGCAGGGTCTCGTGGCTGAACTCGATTCGCTCGCGGTCCCCCCGCTCCATGATCTCGTCGCCCAGATGCGAACTCTGGTGGTAGATGCGAGTCAGGAACGACCAGGGGCCGCGCCGGTAGGACAGCGGAATGCCAATCCAGTAGTCCGCGTTGACCAGATCGAACGAGGGCGCGTCCAGATTGAATACCGCGAACACGGCACCCTGCAGGCCGATCTGCGAGACACCGTATTCATCCAGCACACCGGCGGCGAAACCGAAGTAGTCCCCGAACGACACACTGGCCGCGTTGAAATCCTGTTGCGCATCATAGCGGTGATACTTGATCGAGAACTGCGGTTGGCGCGGGTCGGCAATCAACGGTTTGAACAACTCGTCGACCGGCAACGCCTCGATCGCGACCTTCGTCGACTGCGCCTGCACCGGTTTAGCGGCTTCCTCCGGCGCGGCCGCCGCCGTCCCACCCGCGGCCGGCTGCAACTGCGGCAGGTTCGCGGTCAAGGCCTGTTCACAGTCGTCGGTCTCTTTCCACTGCACCCGCGCGAACCGGCCGGTGGCATTCAGCGCTCGCGCAACCTCCTCTCGCTCCACACTGGGCCCGCAACCCACGCCCTGCAGCAACACACGACCGTCATCGTGCGCGGCCAGTACCCCGATCCGCTGATCCGGAAATTTCAAATCGAGCACCGCGCGCACATATCCCTGCAGAAAGTCCGTCGCGACATCGGCGTGCGCGAGCAACGGCCCCGTTCCCCATAGCAACAGTACTGCCATACATCTTCTTATTGATCGAGACATCAACATCACAAACCCCTGCAACCAGACTTCTGATACTATTATCCCCGTGCGGGACGCTTGCCGCCAATGGTCCGTCGCCGGCGCGTAACAGTCAGCACTGAATACCCACACAAGACAGGGGGGCGGCAAGCCGTTTTGCGTGGAGCGAATACCTCATACATCCATTCTATTTTGCTATCGGAAATTTCGATACCAAGAGTCCTGGCGTCTGGTGGCGAACACCAGACAAGGAGAGTATCTTCTACTTCCGCAAGGCGGCAGGGGGCTGCTGGCGCGTCGCGACAGCGACGCACGGATCGGCGCAGCCAGACAGCGGCTGCCGACGCCTTCCAAATAAGAACGAATATTGACCCAGGGCAAGGCACACATGGGCCAAGTCCGACAAGGTACAAAGCCGGACGCGTCAGCCTGAGACCGGGCCTGCGCGGCAACAACATCCACAGGATAAGCGCGTGGCTGCCACAGATCGCGGTCACGATTTCAGACAGTTGAACATTTATACAGGTTAGGTATCCGTAATGGAGGAAAACCAATGTCGGAGGTAATCGCAACCAACCAGACCATCCTGGTGGTAGGCGGAGGGATCAGCGGTCTGACCGCGGCCCTGGAGGCCGCTGAGTGCGGCAAGCAGGTGATCCTGGTCGAAAAGAATCCAACCGTCGGCGGACGTGTCAGCCAACTTTATAAGTACTTCCCGAAGTTGTGCATTCCGTCCTGCGGTCTGGAGATCAATCTGCGCCGGCTCAAGGCCAACAAGAATCTGCGCCTGCTCACGATGACCGAGGTCAGCCACATCGAGGGCGAGACCGGCAACTACAAGGTCACCCTCAAGACCACTCCGCGTTATGTGAACGAGAACTGTACCGCCTGCGGCGAATGCGCCAAGGCCGTGGAGACCGAGTTCGACTCCGAATACAACTACGGCCTGGGCAAACGCAAGGGTGCGTATCTCAACCACCCGATGGCCTACCCGCAGCGTTATGTGCTGGACCCGCGCATCATCGGCACGCCCGACGCCGACAAGGCCAAGGCCGCCTGCAAGTACGATGCGATCGATCTGGACATGCAGGAGTCCGAGACCCAGCTCACCGTCGGCGCCATCATCTGGGCGACCGGCTGGAAACCGTACGATGCCAACAAGATTCAGCCCTATGGCTACGATCGCTACAAGAACGTCATCACCAGCGTTGAATTCGAGCGCATGGCCGATCCGTTCGGTCCGACCGGCGGCAAACTGCTGCGTCCCAGCGATGGCAAAGAGGCGAAGAACATCGCCTTCATTCAATGCGCGGGTTCGCGTGACCTGAATCACCTGGCCCACTGCTCGCGCATCTGCTGCATGGCCACGCTGAAGCAGACCACCTATCTGCGCGAGAAGTACGAAGACGACTTCAAGTCGAC
>JBFEJM010000461.1:0-2256 GCA_041553175.1 Gammaproteobacteria bacterium
GCCTGGCTGGCACCGGTCAGGGAATCACATCGCACAGCGTAGAGCGCTGTATTTCCCAAAAATGAGTGTGGCACGCGTACCTCTGACATCATACGAACCTTAACGACTCTGAATTTGAGGGGATTTTTGATTAATCTAACTTATCAGGAACACACCGCACCAAAGCAAGCCCAGCTGTAATAAAACAATCCATAATCGGCTTGAGGCATTGAAGTCATATCGCTTCCTGGTACTCGCAGTGACGGCCTGAACACATCGGTGGTTAGCCGCAATGATGGAACTTGCACGCTGAACCGGGCATGATGTCGAAAACAACAACGCAGTCCCTAGAGGCTGGCGATTATGGACATACTGCTTGCGATCAAATTGATACTCCTGGTGCTGGTGGCCAATGGCGCGCCGATCGTGGCGCGCTGCCTGTTCATGGGGCACTTTGAACGAACCCTGGACAACGGACTGTTGCTGCGCGATGGCCGGCCCCTGTTCGGATCTTCGAAAACCTGGCGCGGCATCGCCGCATCCATTCTCCTGACATCGCTGGTCGCCTGGCTGACAGGCCTGCCCGCCTACGCCGGCACACAGATCGCGGCACTCGCGATGCTGGGGGATCTGTTGTCGAGTTTTACCAAGCGGCGGCTGGGCATCCCTTCAAGCGGCATGGCGTTTGGCCTCGATCAGATACCGGAATCACTGCTGCCGCTGCTGGTGGTGGGACGTGAGTTCGGTTTGAGCTGGCCACAGGTTGCGCTGCTGACGCTGCTGTTCATCGCACTGGAACTCATTCTGTCGCGTGTTCTGTATCGATTGAACATTCGCAACCAACCCTACTGATCCCTGCTGGCCGATGTCATGTTCCGGCCGTAGACTCATTTCGACGCAGGCTATGCACCGTGATCTCGGGCGGGCAGTTCAGCCGCACATCGACGATACAGGAGCCTGACCCGCTCGAGGTGTAGCCCTGCAGATTCTGAAACTGCCAGGGACCGCGACACATTGCGCGTGGTGCATTGGCATTGCATATCAAGGGCCGACCACCCGGCAGCGCGATCTGACCGCCATGGGTATGGCCGCACAACATCAGATCGAAATCGGCGAAGGCCGCATGTCGGAATATCTCGGGTGAGTGTGCCAACAGCACCGATACCGCACTGCGGGGCACATCGGCCATCGCCTTCTCGAGATTATCGGCGCGGTAGTAGTGCGGATCGTCGATTCCGGCCAGATACAGCACATCCGTGCCGCGCGTCATGGCCAGGGATTCGTTCATCAGCATGCGAATGCCCATGTCCTCGAGTCCGGGCACCATGCGGATACTGTCGTGATTGCCCAGAATGCCATAGACCTCGCCATTCAGGTGGGGACGGACCTGCTGCATACCCTCCAGTGCAGCGGCATAGGGCCCGAAGGTGTTGGCACGGAAATCCCCGGTCAATACACACACATCGTATTCGACACCTTGGACCGCCTCGCACAGGACGGCGGGCATATCGTGCGCCATATCCAGATGCAGATCGGAAATGTGCAGAATGCGGAAACCATCGAACGCCGCCGGCAGATGATCAAACCTGACTTCATTGTGCTGCACCTGGATGGCGCGCGCATTGCGACGGCCACGGCCGTGCAGACCGACAAGCGTCAGCACCCCGCGAATCAACCCGTGCATGGAATGCCAGTTTTCGATATGAAAGAAGTTGCGCCCAAGACCGAAGATGCGTGCTTCGTAATCGGTCTCGATCCCGAGTCGTTGATTGAGATGGAGCCGCCCCACCCGCGCCTCCAGACGCGCTCGCATTTCGGCATCGATGGGTGGGCAACATTTGGGCACGGCGCGGAACTCCTTAAGCTTCTCTATAAACATTAACGCGCAAACGGAGGCTGCACCAGATCAAAAACGATCGCGAACTTGAGTTCAATCAACATTAGCGGAATAGCGGTCAAGCGAATCAACCGTTCTCAACCACACAGCGTTGATGCCTGCCGGATCAATATGTCACCAGCGGGGCTTTTTCGCATTCTCCGTTGCCGGATTGAACAGCGGCACATCACGCCGTTTGAACAGCGCAACCAACGCCACACCGGCCACAAACCCGCCGATATGCGCACCCCAGGCGACACCGCCCTCCTGTCCCTGATTAAGCAGCGTACTGACCAGCTGCATGGCAAACCAGAATCCCAGCACCCAGCCGGCCTTCAAGGACAGGGTATGCAGATAGAAACCAAGCGGGATGGCGACCAGTACCCGCGCGTGCGGATACA
>JBFEJM010000462.1:0-2255 GCA_041553175.1 Gammaproteobacteria bacterium
CTGGTGGGGGCCACCATTGCGGAAGGCTCCGAACTGCTGCTGGAACACGTGGGTATGAATCCCACCCGGGATGGTGTGATTCGCATTCTGCGCCTGATGGGGGCAGATATCGAGATATTCGATCCCAGGGATTCGGGAGGTGAACCGGTGGCCGATCTGCATGTTCGATCGGCGCAACTGCGCGGTATCGATATTCCAGCGGAACTGGTTCCGCTCGCCATCGATGAGTTTCCAGTACTCTTTGTCGCGGCCGCCTGTGCCAGCGGACGCACGGTGCTGACCGGCGCCGAGGAACTGCGGGTCAAGGAGAGCGACCGCATTCAGGTGATGGCCGATGGCCTGCAGACGTTGGGGATCGACGCCCGCCCGACGCCCGATGGCATGGTGATCGAGGGCGGCGCGTTGGGGCAGGGTCACGTCGACAGCCATGGCGACCACCGTATTGCGATGGCGTTTGCCATGGCCGCGTTGCGCGCGACGGGTCCGATCGATATCGATGACTGCGCCAACGTGAATACCTCGTTCCCGGGGTTCGTCGAGTTGGCGCGGGGCAGCGGCCTTGACGTCGCATTGGCGTGATGGCGATTTTCCCGCCCCGGTTCTGTTAAGCCGCGGCCTGTTTCAGGGCTTCATCCACCTATACTCGACAGCATAATGCCAACCGACTCAATCCCCGTTATCACCGTGGACGGCCCCAGCGGCTCCGGCAAGGGCACCATCGCCCAGCGCCTGGCGACCGAACTCGGCTGGCATTTTCTCGACAGTGGTGCGCTGTACCGTATCCTCGCCCTGGCCGCTCAGCGGCGCGGTATTCCCCTGGATGCCGAGGACGATCTGGCCGGACTGGCCCTGCGACTGCCGGTATCGTTCTCGCCGGATGGCTCGAAGATATCGCTGGATAACATTGATATAAAAGACGAAATCCGCACGGAAGAGGCCGGAAATGCGGCCTCGAAAGTGGCGGCATTGCCGGCCGTGCGGGGGGCGTTGCTGGCGCGCCAGCGGGCATTCTGTACCGCGCCCGGGCGGGTGGCGGACGGGCGTGACATGGGCACGGTGGTCTTTCCCCAGGCCCCGCTCAAGCTGTTTCTGACCGCCAGTGCCGAGGAGCGTGCACGCAGGCGCTATAACCAGTTGATAGAAAAAGGATTGGATGCTAATCTCTCCACCCTCGTCGCGGACATCGCTGAACGTGATGAACGGGATGCGAATCGGGCGGTCGCGCCATTGCGGCCGGCAGACGATGCCATCGTCATCGATACATCGACGATCGACATCGACGCAACGATGAAACAGGTACGGATGCTCGTCGACCGCTGCTTCAACCGATGAGGCCAACGCAGGTCTATGTAGCGTCTATAGTTTTACCAGGTGCCCGGGTGACGACGTCCGGGCTTTGTCATTAACCAACCCGCTGCCCAGAAATCGGGGGTGGCACAGCAACAGAACCGCGGCGGTTTGCGGTTCAAGGAAAGTGTTTCATGAGCGAAAGTTTTGCCGAACTGTTTGAACAGAGTCTTGCCAATCAGCAGATGCGTCCCGGTGCCATCGTTACGGGCGTTGTGGTCGATATCCGTTCCGATGTGGTGGTGGTTAACGCCGGACTGAAATCGGAAGGTGTCATTCCGATCGAACAGTTCCGAAACGAACAAGGTGAAATCGAAGTCCATGTGGGCGACGACGTTGAAGTCGCACTGGACGCGGTTGAAGACGGTTTTGGCGAAACTCGTCTGTCGCGCGAAAAGGCCAAGCGCGCGCGTGCCTGGATCGTATTGGAAAAGGCCTTCGAGAAGGGCGAGACCGTGACCGGCATGATCAGCGGCAAGGTCAAGGGTGGTTTCACGGTCGACATCAGCGACATTCGCGCGTTCCTGCCGGGTTCCCTGGTGGATGTGCGTCCGGTGCGCGATACCGCTTATCTGGAAGGCAAGGAACTCGAATTCAAAGTCATCAAGCTCGACCAGAAGCGCAACAACGTGGTTGTGTCGCGTCGCGCGGTGGTTGAATCCGAATACAGCGCCGAGCGTGATGCACTGCTGAAGAATCTGCAGGAAGGCATGGTCGTCAAGGGTGTGGTCAAGAACCTCACCGACTACGGCGTGTTCGTGGATCTGGGCGGTATCGACGGTCTGCTGCACATCACCGACATGGCGTGGAAGCGCGTCAAGCACCCGAGCGAAATCGTCAACGTTGGCGATGAGATCGACGTTAAAGTCCTGAAGTTTGACCGCGAGCGTAACCGCGTCTCTCTCGGC
>JBFEJM010000463.1:0-2252 GCA_041553175.1 Gammaproteobacteria bacterium
CGCGTCAGCCGCGTCCGGATGCGGATGAAAATGTAAACGATGCAGCGAAAGCCGCTGCCGAGACCTATTCAACATACGAAGCGCGGGTCAGCGATCTGGAGAACGAGGCGCAGGCCGCGGCCAAACAGGCGGCCAACGCCTACCGGGGCTACGAGGCCCGGGTCGGCCAACTGGAACGCGAGCGCAAGCAGCTGGAAGAACGAATCGCCGAGACAGGCTCGATCGAGGGCGCGAGCGAGGAGGCCGCGGAGGCATACCGTGGTTACGAGGCGCGTATCATCGAACTGGAACAGGAAAAGCGTGAGCTGGCCGAGCAGATGGCGAAGCTCGACGCGGGCGGTGATGCTGCCAGGGAAGCAGCAGACGCCTATGCGGCCTACGAAGCACGGGTCGGTGAACTGGAACAGAAACTCAAGAGCGGCACCGACGAGGCAGCCAAGACCTATAGTTCCTACGAAGCCCGCGTTGGCGAACTGGAGCAGGAGACGCAGATCGGAAAGGAGCAGGCTGCCGCGACCTACAGTACCTACGAAACTCGAATTGCCGAGCTTGAGCGTCAAAACAAGGCGCTCACCGAACAGCTGGCGGCCAAGCAGCAGCAGATAGCCGCGTTGCAGCAGGGTACGGCGGGTGCTGTTTCACCGACCGCAAATATGGAAGTGCGTCTGCAGCTCGAAGCCATGCGCAGCACGCTTGATCAGATGCTTAAAAAACTGGAGAGCAATTCCGATCCAGGCTCGGAGTGATACTCGGGCGTCATGAGTTGATGTCGCTGAATGCCTGGCTCAATACAGGGCGATTGAACTGTACAGTGCAGCGATAGTCTCATTATCCAACTGCTATGCTGGTAAGAGGGTGTCTGTTGGGATGCCGATTGTGTGAGGGTGTTTCCTCGATCCTTGCTGCAACCCCGGACTAAAGCCCCACAAATCGGGGTCGATTGAATAGTACGGGAGATCGCAAAGCACCATCGGCTGAGGAGGTTGGATCATGCACACCGTATATATTCATATCAATGAAGAACTTGATGACAAGCAGGTGAGTGACGTCAGCTCCGAGCTGAGGCGAATCCGGCATGTCACGGATGTCGAGTTCGATGCCGGCAGGCATCACGACGTTCTGGTTGAATACACCCCCCATCGCGGCATGCCATTACCCATTCTGCGTATGCTGTCTTCGCTCGGCTTCCATGCCGACGTCGTATCCTGCTGAGCCAATCGTTGTTTCAATAATCGGCGCGCCCCGGGTGGGCGCGTCGTTGCGTTTACGGGTTGCACTACAGGAGTGATACCCTCTCGGCCATGAAAATCGCCGTTCTTTCAGACGTCCACGGGAACCTGCCCGCGCTCGCGGCAGTTCTGGACGATATCGCGGGCTGGCGGCCGGACCGGGTGGTGGTCAACGGCGACCTGGTCAGTCGCGGCCCCTACAGTCTGGAGTGTCTGCGTCTGATGCAGGAGCGATTTCCGGCTGCCTGCTATCTCACGGGCAATCACGAAACCTATGTTCTGCGCTGCGCCGATGAGTCGGCCGACCCCAATAGTCCGACACTGGAGATCGATCGCTTTGCCGATTGGACGGTCGCCAAACTGGGGCCGGCACTCGAAGAGATCCGGGGCTGGGGCGATCATCTCGACCTGACAGAATTGGACCAGGGCGCGTCGGTACATATAACCCATGGTTCCCGCCTGGGAAATCGTGACGGTATTTCCGCCAGAACCCCGGACGGGGACCTGCCCGCCAAATTGGGGGCTCCACGCGATCTGTTTGTGGGTTCACATACCCACAAGCCGTTACAGCGCCGCTTCAACGGTACGCTGGTGGTCAATACCGGGTCCGTGGGCCAACCTATGGATGGCGACCCGCGTGCGGCCTATGGCCGCTTCACCTTGGACAACGGGCGCTGGCAGGCGCACATCGGCCGAGTGGTTTACGACAAGGCGCAGGCCGAGCGCGACTTCGTCGACAGCGGCTTCCTGGCCGAAGCGGGTCCGATGGCGCGATTGATTTACCTGGAATTGCACCAGTCACGTCCCCATGTCGGCCCCGGGCGGCAGGCCTACCTGGAAGCGGTCAAGCTACGGCAACTGTCAGTGACCGAGGCGGTGGAGCGTTATCTGTCAGCGGTCTGAAGAAATAGAAACGGCGATCCGTTCTGGATCGCCGTGCTACCCGAATTCATGCTGATAATGAGAGATACTGCTTGAGGAACAGCAAGTTAACAGTCTTTTTCGGCCTGCTGAATGCGGCTC
>JBFEJM010000464.1:0-2249 GCA_041553175.1 Gammaproteobacteria bacterium
ACCGGTTTTGACGCCCGCCTGTTCGACCGGATCGGGCGCACCGTCAGTCTCACCGAGGCCGGTCGCGCCTTATTGCCGCGGGCCCGTCGCATCCTCGATGAACTGGAAGACAGTCGCCGCAGCCTGTCGAATCTTTCCGGCACCGTCGGCGGCACCCTGAAACTCGGCACCAGTCACCACATCGGACTGCACCGTCTGCCGGCGACGCTGCGCGCGTTCGTCAACCGCTATGCCGAGGTCAATCTGGATCTGGATTTCATGGATTCCGAAGCGGCCTGCCGCGCGGTCGAAACCGGCGAACTGGAACTGGCCATTGTCACCCTGCCGCCGGACGGGCGTGAACCGCTGCAATGTATTGCCGTCTGGGACGACCCGCTGGTCGTCGTCTGCGCGCAGGACCACCCTTTAGCACAGCGCCGACGTACAGGTCTCACGGATTTATCGGACTATGCGGCGATCTTGCCGGCGACGTCGACCTATACTCGACAGATCGCCGAACAGGCGTTCGCCGATGCCGGCCTGAAACTCCATAGCGCGCTATCCACCAATTACCTGGAGACGATAAAAATGCTGGTGTCGGTCGGACTCGGCTGGAGCCTGCTGCCGCAAACCATGGTCGATCAGCAGTTGGCGCAGGTGCCGGTACAGGGACTACAACTCAGACGCACACTGGGCGCCGTGCATCATCGCACGCGCACCCTGTCCAATGCGGCGAAGGCAATGCTTGCGCTGCTCCCCCGCCTGTAACCGCTTTCAATCAGGCAGGCCCGCGCTTCAAAACGGTACAGCCGTTCCCGACCGCAGCCAACGCAGCGCAACCAGCCAGGCCAGACCACTCGCGCCGGCGGCAATGACATAGGTCCATTCGGCACCGAGCCCGCTCCAGAGATAGCCCGCCGCCAGACTCCCGATTGCACCGCCGCCACCGAAACTGAGACTGCTGTAGAGCGCCTGTCCGCGGCCCTGATTCCGGCCCACAAAAAACTGATGGATGAGATGTATCGCCACGGCGTGATAGACACCGAAACTGGCTGCGTGCAATGTCTGCGCGAACAGGATGACGGCAAGATTATCCGCGAACCCCGCGATCAGCAGCCAGCGCAATGTCGTCAGGACAAGACTGAACAGCAGCAGCTGGCGTGCGCCGAAACGCGGTAGCCAGCGATGCATGACCAGAAAAACGCCGATCTCCGCCACCACACCCAGCGCCCACAACTGGCCGATGTTGGAGCGGCTGTAGCCGTAGTCCTCGAGGTAGAGTGTGAAGAAGGTGTAGTACGGACCGTGGCTGGCCTGCATCAGAAAACATACCACCAGCAGTGCGAGGACATCGGGCCGTCTAAGTACCGAAGCGAGCGGCGCATGCGAACGCTCACCCACACTACCCGCATGATCCGGTACACACAGACTGGACAACCAGATCGCGCCGAACAGGACCAACAGAACCGGCGGCAACAGTCCGACACCGAACCGGTCCAGCAACGGCCCCAGGCCGGCCACCGTAAGAATGAATCCGATCGAGCCCCACAGTCGAATCGAACTATAGCGGTGCGTCGACTCGCCCAGATGCGAAAGCGTGATCGCCTCGAACTGCGGCAGGGCGGCATTCCAGAAGAAACTGAAGCCGGTCATGATCAAGGCCAGCCACAGGTAGCCGCTCCCGAACAGCACGCCGGCGAAGATCAGCATGGCGAGGAATGAAGCGAGCCGGATAATGGTGATGCGTTTACCGGTGTGATCCGCGATCCAACCCCAGACATTGGGTGCGACCAGCTTGGTTGCCATCAGGATCGCAACCAGCTCGCCGATGTCCGCCGCGTCGAACCCCTGCCCCTTGAGGTACAGACTCCAATAGGGCACCAGCGCACCAAGCGTCGCGAAGTAGAACAGATAGAAGCCGGAGAGGCGCCAGTATGGAGATTGCGGTTGAGTCACAGCCGGGGTTTAAGATTGATCGAGGCGGCCATTCGCCGCTGGCGGCATTCTAACGCACTTGCCGACTATTACGCCGCCAGCACGCGATTGCGCCCTTGATGCTTGGCTTTGTAGAGTGCCTCATCGGCACGGAACAGTATCTCCTCGGCAACCTGCTGCGCCGGATACGCCGCGACACCGCAACTGAAGCTGACGCAGAATTCGCTATCCGCGCCGGCCTGGCGGATGTTACCGAATGACTCCCGCAACTCCTCCAATACCGGCAGCGCCCGATCCAAGGGAGTATCCGACAGAATCACTGCGAATTCCTCGCC
>JBFEJM010000465.1:0-2248 GCA_041553175.1 Gammaproteobacteria bacterium
CTGGACCTGCCGCACCCGGATGTCATCACCGAATCCGGCCGCGCCATGACCGCGCACCATGCCATGCTCATCACCAATGTGATCGACAGTGAAGAGGCGCCCGGCACCGGCGAGATCAGGCCGCCGAGCGAAGACGAGCCGCTCATCATCCAGGACCTGTGGCAGGTGCTGGAGAGTCTGGATGCGCGTTCGGTGCTGGAGAGCTATCACGACGCTGTGCACTGGCTGGCCGAGGCACAGTCGATGTACCTGCACAATGTCATCAGCCTGGAACAGCGCGCGCGGATCGAGACCCTGTACGGCGCCATCTGCCAGCGGGTGCGTTCGCTGTTGAACAGCAGCCGTACCGCCCATCGGGACGTGCTCGATGAGCTGAACGAAAAGCTGGCTGACAAATACTTCATCAATCTGTCGGTGTTTCAGTCGATGCCCGATGTCTGGGCGATCGATCAGATCTTTCCCATTGTGCCGCTGCATCGGCTCGATACCGAACCGACCCGGCGCGCCGTGCTGCAGGATCTGACCTGCGACTCGGACGGCCGCATCGATCAGTACGTCGATGCCGACGGTATCGAAAGCACATTGCCGGTGCATCACTATCGCGCCGGCGACGAATATCTGCTTGGCGTGTTTCTGGTCGGCGCCTATCAGGAAATCCTCGGCGACATGCACAATCTGTTCGGCGATACCGATGCCGTGAATGTTCACCTGTTGCCGGATGGAAAACACAAGCTGTCCCAGCGCGAACGCGGCGACACCATCGATGAACTGCTGCGCTATGTGCACTTCGACACCGATGCACTGAAACGTGCCTACCACGACAAGCTGGCGGCGGCGTCGCTGTCCGACAAGGAGCGTGAGTTCTATCGTGCCGAGCTGGAAGACGGGCTGACGGGCTATACTTATTTGGAAGATTGACGGGTTAAACCTTCTCAACGCGAAGGCGCCCACTGTATGCACGGGGCGCGCAAAGGGAACGAACTCTAAAAAACTTTATGAGGCTTTTCCTTCGCGCGCCTTTGGCGCCTTGGCGTTGAGAGCTTTTAGAGTGGAAGAGACATGAGCGTGGGAGTGATCGGTCTTGGCGCCATGGGCGGCCCGATGGCGCGCAATCTGGCGCGCGCAGGGCTGCTGACGGCGGTGTGGAACCGCACCGCCGCCAAGGCCGACGCGCTCGCCGCCGAACTCGGTGTGACGCATGCAGCCGATCCGGCCGATCTTGCGCGTCACTGCGATGTGGTGCTGACCTGCGTGTCCGCCGATGCCGACCTGCTGGCGCTGGTCGATCAGCTGTTGCCGGGTCTGGATGGCGATAAACTGCTGATCGATACCTCCACCGTGCAGCCGGCAACGGCGAAAGAGATCGCACGGCGGCTGGCCGAGGTCGGCTGCGATTTCCTGGATGCGCCGGTTTCCGGCGGCGTCGAAGGTGCGCGGCAGGGCACACTGGCGATTATGGTCGGCGGCGAGGCGGCGACGCTGGAACGCGCGCGTCCGGTGTTGGAGGCGATCGGCAAACGCATCGCGCATATGGGTGCGGTCGGCAGCGGCCAATCCACCAAGGCGGTCAATCAGATCATGTGCGCCGGTATCAATCAGGCGGTGACCGAGGCCTTGGCCCTGGCCGAGGCCGAAGGTCTGCCCCTGGACAAAGTCATCGAGGTGGTCAGTTCCGGTGCGGCCGGCAACTGGTTCCTGGAAAAGCGCGGACCGACCATGGTGCGCGGTGAATTTCCGCATGGTTTCAAACTGGCGCTGCATCACAAGGATCTCGCCATCTGCAAGGCCATCGCCGAAAAGCACGATGTCACGCTGCCGGTGGTGGAGATGACGCTGGTACATTATCGGCGTCTGATGGACGCGGGCTTTGGTGACGAGGACATCTCCGCGCTGTTCCGCGAGAAGCGCAAGCTGTTCGCGAAGGACGAAAAATCCTAGCCACGGAAAACACGGACAAGCACAGACATAAAGCGTTAAAAAACACGGAAGGGCGCCGGCACATGTACTGTAAATGTCCCGCACGGGATTTTCAGACCTGTATTCAGTCCGTGTTTTCCGTGGCCAATGAAATCTTTTTCAGCACTTCGTACAAACCTTTCTGAGAAGCATGCCCATGAGCTACAAGAACGCCGAAATCCGCAAGAAGGCCAACGTCTATCACGAGGGCAAGGTCACCAGTCGCACCGTCATTACCGCGGAAGGTGAAATGAAGACGCTGGGGGTGATGTTGCCCGGTCTGTACCGCTTC
>JBFEJM010000466.1:0-2243 GCA_041553175.1 Gammaproteobacteria bacterium
CCCGGGCGGTATTCACAAACTACAAGGCCAGGGAGAAGGTGCAATGAAACGTCATATCATATTCATACTGGCATTATTAATAGGTTCAACAGCCGTCGCCCAAGCAGATACCGCCGATGATATCGAACGCCAGCTACAACGGCTCGATACCATCTCCTTTCATCCCAACCTGCTCCCGATCATTCTGCGCAACCGCGATTTTCTCGCACTGACACCGGAGCAGGTCGATGCCTTCCGCCTCTGGCGCAAGACCAATACCCAGCCGATGATCGACACGATGAACGAGATCGTGGTGCGACGCATCGCGTTTCAGGAAGCCGCGTTATCACCCGCGGTAACGGCAGACAATCTGAGGGCCCTGCAGCAGGAGATCTTCGATCTGCACCGACGAGTGCTCGATTACAAGCTGTCCTGCCGCGACAACATAATCCGGACATTCAATGCGAACAACTGGGAGAATCTCTTCATGGTGCTCGCGGACGAGGGCCTGAATCTGCCCATACCGGACGACTATTCGGAATTCGCCAGCCTGCAGGAAAAGCGCTGACCGCGCCGACCCGAACAGCTTAACCGGACAACTTCACCGGGTACGTTCAGTAGAGCCCTGCGACGGTGTCGGCGAACCGCTCCAGCACCTGCGCCCGTTTGAGTTTGAGCGTCGGTGTCTGCAGACCGTTCTCCACCGTCCAGGGTTCCAGCATCAGCGCCACCCGGCGGATCTTGGCGTAGCCGGGAAACTCGCGCAGCTGGCGGCGGATGTGTTTGATCACTTTGTTCTGCAGGCGCTCGTCATCAAGACTCTCCGGCGCATAGGGATCGAGGCCGAACTCTTTGGCGGCACCGAACCAGTGGTCGGCGTTCATCACCAGCAGTGCCGCGAGATAGGACTTGCCTTCACCGACCACCAGCGCCTGATCGATCAGCGGATCGAGACAGATGGCCGCCTCCATGTCGCCGGGCGGAACCTTTTCGCCATTGGACAGCACCAGAATGTCCTTGATGCGTCCGGTGATGTAGATATGACCGTTGTCGATACGCGCCTGGTCACCGGTGTGCAGCCAGCCGTCGGCGTCGATCATCTGCGCGGTAGCGGCGTGATTATTCCAGTAACCCAGCATTTTGCCCGGACCGCGCATCAGCAGTTCATCATTGTCGCCGATACGCACCTCCGTTCCGCGCAGAGGAACGCCGACACTGGCGGGATCGTTGTCGTCCGGCAGGTTGACGCTGATGACCGGGCTGGTCTCGGTCAGGCCATAGCCCTGCAGGATTGGCACACCCAACCCGATGAACAGGCGCGCGGCCGAGTGCGGCAGGGCGGCGCCGCCACTCACCGCCACGCGCAACCGCCCCCCCAGCCGCGCCGATATCTTACTGCCGACCAGCTTGCGCAACGTTGGCCACAACAGCAATTGGGGTGACCAGTGGCCGCGTTTCTGCTGACAGAGAAACGCGCGCCAGCCCGTGTCGACGGCCAGCTCGAACAGCATTCGCCGCGGCCAGGGCGTGGCGGCCATCTGATCCTGAATCCGCACATAAATACGCTCGAAGATGCGCGGCACCGAGATCAATACCGTCGGACTGACCGCCTGCAGATCCTCGGCCAGCTGCGCGATCGATCGCGCATAGGCGACCGTCGCGCCGGCCATGACCGGCAGATAGTAGCCGGCGGTACGTTCGAGGGTATGCGACAGCGGAAGAAAGGACAGAAACACGTCCTGCTGATAGCAATCGACCATGGTCAGCGCCGCATGCGCGACCGACAGCATATTGTGGTGACTGAGCATGACGCCCTTGGGCCGTCCGGTGGTGCCGGAGGTGTACACGATCGAGGCCAGCGCATGCGGATCGGCGGGAAGCGGTGCCGTCAGCGCGGCTGAGGCCGGCAGCCAGTCCGCGACGGCAACGGCGCGCAGATCACCCGCCCCGCCTTCATCGCACCCCTCCAGCAGAAGTACCCGGCGCAGGCTTTCCACTCCAGCCATGGCCGGCGCCAGCCGGCGCCAGTGACTGCCCGACTGCACCAGCAGCAGCTTGCAGCGGGCGTCGTTAAGAATGTAGGCGACATTGTCGGGGCGGTCCTCGGTGTAGAGCGGCACCACTACCAGGCCCAGATAGTGCGCAGCCTGATCGAAGCTGATCCAGCCGTACACGGCGAAGGCGGCCGCGGTCATGACGTGCCAGACGGCGTGGCCCTGATAGATGCTGTCCGGATCGCACAATGGTGCATCGGTCCTGCCGAG